>JAJXVQ010000004.1 GCA_021782065.1 Pseudomonadota bacterium | reverse complement strand
AATACGACTTAACTCGCTGGTTGCTTTCATAATATTCTCCTGTCTTCACAACAAAAGTATATTATGTTTTTTAAGTAAAATCAGCGGGTTAACTCCTATTTTCTAATCTTTTGTCCAGTACAGAGGTTTATCGGCTGCAAAATGAATGGCTACAGGCCCTAAGATCTTAGAATAGATCGGGGTGAATTTTGAGTAGAACCAATCGGTATATACCCATAGCAGTTGGTTTTGGGGTAGAAGACTAGTCCTCGAGCACCAGGGAGTGACGTACTTCTGTCATATACTAGTGCGGGATGAGCGGAGACAACACCTCCCTAAAAATAAAATATGAAGAGTATAGAACTGATATTCTAAACATCCCCCACTATATGTACCTCGGGTTGCAAAGTCACGCCGTGTAGACGCAGCACTTCAGCTTGCACATGGGCCATGACCAATTCTATCTCGTGGGCAGTGGCATCACCTGTATTAATAATAAAATTAGCGTGTTTTGTGGACACTTCGGCTCCGCCTATGCGAAACCCTTTTAAGCCTGAAGCTTCTATCAAACGGCCCGAAAAATCACCCGGGGGATTGCGAAACACCGAGCCGCAGCAAGGTTTACCCGTAGGCTGCGAGGCTGCGCGTTTGGCCAATAGGTCTTTGATGGTGGCAAGTGATTCTTCTTTATTGCCGCGTGGAAATTCAAAGTGGGCTGCAATAAACCATTCTTCGGTCGGTCTGGTCACTTCCCTATATGCGATGGTATATTCTTTAGACGTTCGTATTATGATATGACCGCGGCGATCGATGGTTTCCACAGCAACGATTTGTTCCCAAGTCTGACGACCAAAACAACCGGCATTCATGGCCAACGCGCCACCGATGGTGCCAGGAATGCCCGCCAGAAATTCGCCCTGCTGATAGCCCGCCCGCGCTGAAAAACGTGCCACTTGCGCACAGGATACGCCCGCTTCAGCGCGTATAGTGCCCGTAGGTGATTCGCTTAATTCTTTTAAATGTCCTTGGGTAATAATCACCGTGCCGTTAAACCCCTTATCGCGGATCAACGTATTACTACCTAAACCCAACCACAATAAAGGCTCGTCTAGCGGGCAGCTTTCTAAAAAAGCCGCGAGGTCGCCTTTATCTGCGGGAAAATAACAGCGTTTAGCTAAACCGCCCACGCGCCACGTGGTCCATTCCGCTAGTTTAAGGTTTTCTTGTAATTCACCACGCAACACACTGGACATGATTTACACCTCACTCTTTGGACTCAATAACATTTTAGCCACTCCGCCTATACTGCCTGCGCCTTGGGTTAGCAGTACATCATCTTGTTTTAACACAGAAACTAATAATTCCGACAATTGAGCGATTTCGCCTACTAAAATAGGCTCAACCTTGCCGCGTTCCCGTATGGCTCTAGCCAAAGCACGGCTATTCACTCCAGAGATAGGTTCTTCGCCCGCAGCATACACTTCCAATAACAATAGCACATCGACGCTGGATAACACTTCGGCAAAATCGTCTAATAAATCCCGCGTGCGCGTATAGCGATGCGGTTGATACGCCAACACCAAACGTCGTTCCGGCCAAGCGGCGCGCGCTGCGGCCAATGTAGCCGCCACTTCTCGTGGATGGTGACCATAATCATCGACTATCAATACACCCACATCGGGCTTAGGCTTATATTCACCATAAATTTGAAATCGTCGCCCTATCCCTTGAAATTCCGCAAAAGCGCGCGTCAGGTTGGCGTCGTCTATATCCAATATTTCGGCTAGTGCGACTATAGACAAAGCATTTAATACATTATGACGCCCTGCTAAATTAAGCCGCAAGGCTAATGGCGCTTTGCCTTTGCGCAGCACAGTAAATTCAGTTTGCACACCCTGTTGAACGACATTTACGGCACGCACATCCGCTTCACTGTCTATCCCGTAAGTCACCATGCGTCTCGATATGTGCGGTAATAATTGCGCAATGATGGGATCGTCCAAACATACAATGGCCGCACCATAAAAAGGTAAATGATGTATAAATTGTAAAAAAGTTTGTTGTAAGCGTTGAAAGTCACCGGCATACGTTTCCATATGATCCATATCGATGTTGGTGACAATGGCTAAGATAGGCGTTAGCAATAAAAATGACGCATCGGATTCATCGGCCTCAACTACAAAAAATTGTCCTTTCCCCAAACGCGCATTGGTGCCGGCGCTATTTAATAAACCGCCAATCACAAAAGTGGGATCTAAACCCGCCTCGGCCAACACACTGGCAGCCAAGCTCGTTGTGGTCGTTTTGCCATGCGTGCCGGCAATGGCTATACCATGATGAAAACGCATCAGTTCTGCCAACATTTGCGCGCGCATCACCACGGGAATTTTGTGTGTGTGCGCATAAACGACTTCTACATTGTCTTCAGCCACCGCACTAGAACGCACCACTACCTCGGCACCTTCTACATGACGCCCATCATGACCATGGTATACGGTAATGCCCAATTTTTTAAGGCGTTGCGTCATGGCATTATCGCCACTATCGGAACCGGTGACGTTAAAACCTTGATTATGTAATACCTCAGCAATACCGCCCATCCCAGCGCCGCCTATGCCGATCAAATGAATACGGCGTATACTAAACTTCATACCCATTTCTTGCGCATATTGTAAAATCGGATTGTTATTTGGCACCTAAAACTCCTAAACTGTCTTCAACAATAATTTCTGTAGCATCTTTGCGCCCCAAGGCATAGGCCGCTTTAGCCATACCCAATAACGCTTCACGTTTCAAGAATGCGGGTGTTAAAATACTTTCTAAGCTGGCGCTGTCTTTTTCAGCGATAACGCACGCAGCACCCCCTTCTGTTAAATAAGCCGCATTTTTGGCTTGATGATCGTCTACCGCATACGGATAGGGTACCAAAACACTGGCCAAACCGATGGCCGCCATTTCGCTGACCGTAGCCGCGCCTGCACGGGCAATGACCAAATCGGCCCAATTGTACGCTGCCGCCATATCGTCAATAAAAGGCAAGACTTCTACACCATTCATATTCGCATAGGCTGCGACGGCTGCATCGTAGTGCCGCTGGCCGCTTTGATGTCGCACCCGCACCATGTCAGCATCTAGGGCTGTTTTTAAGGCTTTAGGCACCGCTTCATTTAAGGCTTTAGCGCCTTGGCTGCCGCCCATCACTAAAATATGCACTGGCCCCTGTCTAGAGCCTAAACGCGTTTGTGGTTCTAGCAATTGTAATAAACTGCGGCGCAAAGGGTTGCCAGTGATGGTTACTTTCTTATTGCCTGCAAAAGCGCTGGGGAAAGCTGCAAATACCTTTTTGGCCATTTTCGCTAAAATACGATTGGTATAACCCGGTACCGCGTTTTGTTCTTGAATACATAAGGGTATGCGCCGTAAAAATGCAGCCACACCGCCCGGGCCGCTGGCATAACCCCCAAAGCCTAATACCAGATCCGGCTGCCAACGCTGCATATGTTGCATCGCTTGTTTTAAGGCTCGCAATAATTGCCAGGGTGCTAATAGCAAACGCTGCCAACCATGACCGCGTAACCCTCCGACTTCAATGGTGAATAAAGGCAAGCCTGCTTTGGCAACGATATCCGCCTCCATACCCGCTGCACGACCCAACCAAGCGACTTCTATTCCACGCGCTGTTAGCGCTTCCGCTACCGCCAATGCAGGAAAAATGTGGCCACCTGTGCCGCCCGCCATAATTAATATTTTTTTACGCATCAATGCTGACTCATATAATGTATACGCATTTGATGATCCACGCGTAAAATAAAACCGATTAAAATAAAATTAGTCAATAGACTACTTCCACCATAACTCATCAACGGTAGGGTTAAACCCTTCGTAGGCAACAGCCCTACATTCACACCTATGTTAATGAGTACCTGGCAAGAAAGCCACAAGCCTAAACCATAGGCCAAAAACGCCGCAAAAAATAAGCGTTCTTTATAGGCGCGGTGACCGATCACAAACACGCGCCAGAAAAATACAGCATACAACAGCAAAATGGTTACCATACCCGCCAAACCCATTTCTTCGCCTAATACGGCAAATAAGAAATCGGTATGCGCTTCGGGCAAATAAAATAGTTTTTGAATGCTCTCCCCTAAGCCTACGCCCGCGATACCACCGCGTCCAAAAGCAATTAAAGATTGTGTCAATTGATAACCACTGCCATATTGATCGGCCCAAGGATTTAAAAAGCTGGTTAAGCGTAATAGACGATACGGTGACACTACCGCTAACGCAGCTAAGGCCAGTAAAGCCAGGACGATTAACAATATAAAATAGCGTACACGCACACCTGTTAAAAATAATAACCCCAAGGTGGTTGCGGCTATGACCACCGCTGAACCAAAGTCCGGCTCTAATAATAACAGTATACTGGTGATACCTAGGATGATAATAGGCAGAATAACGGTACGCTGTTTTTCAACCAATTTATCGCGAAAACGATTTAAATACCCGGCTAAATAAATAATATAGAATAGCTTCGCCAGTTCCGACACTTGGAAATTAAGCGGCCCTAAATGCAACCAACGCCTGCTACCATTGACAGAGCGTCCTATACCCGGCACCAGTACCAATGCCAATAGGGCCAAAGCCACTATCAATAAAATACGGCTGTGTTTTTCTATACGGCGCAGCGGCATTTGTACTATCACTGCGCATAGGACCATTCCCATCCCTATACTGAGTAATTGCCTAAACAAATAATGAAATGGCGTATTATAAGCATGCGTGGATATCATCATCGATGACGAAGCTACCATCACTAAGCCCATAATCACAATCAAAATTGCACATAATACGAAAGTGCGATCATATAAGGCGATTTGTTTTGATTTATATTCCTTAGTCCAGGTAGAATGTCTCATATTCAATCTTAATCCCTAATTATGCGCTTAACTGTAAAATAACGGGGGTGTGATCAGAAGGCCGCTCCCAAGCGCGCGGCAATTTGTCGATGACACAACGTTCAGCACGCGCCATCACGGCGGGTGTTGCCAAAATGTGATCGATGCGCAAACCCAAGTTGCGTTTAAAAGAATTCATTCTGTAATCCCACCACGTGTAACTGTTTTCCTCTGGCGCCAAAGCGCGAAAAGTGTCTTTTAAGCCCAGGGCCAATAGCGCTTCAAAACAAGCACGCTCTTTAGTGCTCACTAGAACCTGTCCTTGCCAAGCCAACGGATCATGCACATCCCTGTCTTCTGGTGCAATATTGTAATCCCCTAAAATAATGGTTTGGGAATAGGTGTCCAAAGTTTCTTTTACATACCCTAATAATTTTTCAAACCACTGCAGTTTATAGCCATATTTATCCGAATCCACGCTAGCGCCATTGGGCACATACACACAGATGACGCGCTGATCGGCTATCGTTGCAGCCAAGATTCTTTTTTGTGGGTCATCATAACCTGGAATACCCACCACTCTATCTTGAAGCGGCGTTCGACTTAAAATGGCCACCCCATTATAGGTGGGTTGCCCAGCCGCCGCAACGTGGTAGCCTAGGTTGGTAAAAGTTTCTATAGGGAACATCTCATCCGTCATTTTGATTTCTTGCAAGGCCAATACATCGGGCTTATGTTCTTGTAACCAGGCTAATACCTGATCTAAACGCACGCGCAGAGAATTCACATTCCAGGTGGCTAAGGTATATACCCTTCGCCTTTCAAGCTGCGACTTTGTTGTGTGCTTGCCTCGCTCCTCATGCACGAGTACTCCGCTGCTCGGCTGCGCACATGTCGCGTCGCAACTTGAAATGCTGTGGGGATCACTCATTCCTTATCATTCCCTTTTTCTGCCATTAAATGGCTATATTTTGCCATGAGTTGTGCCTGGGTTTCGGGCTCAGCTTCATCCTGGATGATACAAGCCACGGGGCATACTGCCACGCATTGCGGTGTATCAAAATGCCCCACGCACTCGGTGCAACGTTTAGGATTGATTTCATAAATCCATTCACCTTGATAAATAGCTTCGTTGGGGCACTCAGGCTCGCACACATCGCAGTTGATGCAGTCATCGGTGATTAATAAGGCCATTGTTGTGGTACTCTCGCTCTTTGTTTAAAGGAAACCTCTTTCTCCCATAGGGGCAACCACGGGGGATCTGTCCCTACGACAGGATTTTATTTTTCAGTGCCGCTGCCACGCTAGGTGTTACAAAGGTGCCCACATCTCCGCCCAAGGCAGCAAATTCCCTCACCCAACTGGCGCGTACAAAACTGTATTCCGCCTTAGCTGCCAAAAAAACCACTTCTAAATTGGGTTGTAATTGACCATTCATGTGTGCTAGTTGCATTTCATATTCACAATCAACACTGTTTCTAACCCCACGTACCACGGTCATAATGTGCTTAGCTTTAGCAAAATCCACCAATAAGCCCGAAAAAGTAGACACTTCCACATTCGACAGATGCTGTAACTCTGCTTTCAGCATCGTCACACGCTCATCCGTTGAAAATAAAGGCTTTTTAACGCTACTTCCCCCGGCATTGACCGCCACCAGCAAATGGCCAAATAGCTTAGCCGCACGGGTGATTAAGTCTAAGTGCCCACGGGTCAACGGATCGAATGTACCAGGAAATATCGCGTGCATGGTTGTTTTGGCCTTAGATTAGAGAAATTTGGCATTATTATACTATGGTACCGCCATAAAGGCGATCCGACTGTGATTAAGACGGCACAGTCGAAATTTGCCACAAATTCGGCAATTTTCGCCGAAATTTGTAATTTTTTCGGCAATCTTCATGAAAACGAACAAGATTCCCCGTCCACTATCAAAAGTTTCACCACCTACGGGAACAGTTGTATGGGTGATCGAGTTAGTGAAAAATACATATATTATTCATATAGTTACTTATTTTGACTGTTTTTTTTAGAGCACTTAAATAAGAAGGAATGGAAGACATTGAAAAAGGCAGAGTCCAGCCTATTACACTTGAAAAGTTTAAAGCGCAGCTTCATCGACTATGAGCTTATCTTTACAACAAACTGCCTCTTTATGGGTTTACGGCGTGTTTGACACAACAGCAATGATGGTTCTGGGCGATTATCCTGGGAACTTGCAAAGCTCGCGTCTTGAAGTGGAATGAGTATACACTGAAAGAAAACAATGGCCCGAAGCTGAACTTGAAGTTGAGCAAGGCATCCAAGTAACTGTAGCTCAGCCTGATCCAGCGGATGGAGTAAGAAAAGGATATTATTGGTGTCGCTGTTGATGTATAATTATTTAAAGTTGTCTTACAATAGAACAAAAAATCAAAGAGGTATACTACCATGTCAGCAGTTCTTCTAGAAACTCAAAAAAAGGCGTTTCAAGGGAAAACCGTTGATTATCCAGTATCACAGATTAAGATAATCGATAAAAATACTTTCTCCATTAAGTGTCGCGACTCTAAAACCGCAGATACTTTCGAAAAAATAACAACTGCTTACGCAAATACCTCTCCTTTCGTTCTTCCCGAAGAAAGGAGCTTTGAATTGTTAAAAACTTCTCCTACAGAATTTGTTCTACGAGGAAAAGATGCTCAGAAGGTATTAGAGGATTTTTCTGAGACTGGCTTATTGAGTAACAAGCTTTTCACTGAAGTACTAAATGCAGTAAATATAAAAACCCAGAGCTGCGTTATTTCCTGAAATAGGAACCTCATATTAGTTTTTGCTTTTAGTCCAAACTTGAGCATAAATAAACCCTTGGATAAGGTTTCCGACTGGCATAAATAGTACAATTAAACGCGATGCACAAAGATTAAACTTGTAGGGGGATTTATAATGAAATCAGAAATCGTGATACCAAATAATCAGTATGGTATAGAAAAAGCTATGTTAGACACTGAAGCTCAAACTTTAGAATTAGTTTTAAAGAAAAAAGATAATGACCCAACCGGAAAGATTTTTGCAATGGGTTTAGTATTTCAAAAAAAGATGGCTATGGCTATTGGGAAATATAAAATGGACAGTTTTACTGTAAAATTACCTGAAATAAACCATATTGTTATGAAAGGCTGCATTGATAACGTGGTAGATATGCTAAAAACTGCAGAAGTTGTTGATGAAGCGATCGCGATAGAACTTGAATGTTTAGTAGGGAAAATGACATACAGTTCACACGATAGTGAAAAAAACTCTTCAGAAATAGTGGAAAAATATATGCCGTCCCCTCCGGTGTCTAGTTTTTTTGCCACAGAGCAGGAAGAGAGGGGTGGCAGTGTGAAAGAAGGAGCGGACCCCAGATCACAAAAAAAAGAAGAGAGAGAATATAGGGTTATAAGCTTCTTTAAATCATTAAGCTTCGAAGGGAAAGAAAATATTAGAGATTTTTTAAAGTTATTAGGCGAACTTTCCCCACTAGAACAAGAAGAAGTTTTACAGAAATTATCTGCAGAGGGCGAAACACCTAAAATGATAATGCTTTCCTCAAAACAATAAGCAGTGCTAGGTGGCTGGCTTCATCGACCGCAGGTAGTGTTTACTGTGGTGTGTCTAGCCGCTATTTCGGCCATGGCATTATATACCCATCGCCAATGAAGATGCGAGATTCAAGGCCTATCTTTTATTGAGTCCGGAGGAAGCTGGCTTAAAGCCAGCATTGCCACGGCAACGATGGCTCTGGGCGATTATCCTGGGGACTTGCAAATCTCACATCTTGAAGTGTAATGGGTATATAGTCAATGCACTTGAAGATGCGGGGTCAAACTTAAACTCATTGCAAAACTAGCATGCTGGTCATCTACGAAGAGTATGACGCCCCATGCACCGCAGCGATCAATGCCTGTACGTTTTCTATGGGCGTGTGTTGCTCTATGCCATGACCTAAATTAACGATTAAGCCTGGATGCTGTCCCCACTCGTTTAATACCGTTTTTACTGCTGATTGTATTTTTTCGGGCGTAGAAAATAATAACGCTGGGTCTAGATTGCCTTGTAAGCATACTTTTCCACCCACGCGTTGGCGTGCCAGACTTAAATCGGTAGCCCAGTCTATGCCTAAAGCGTCGACGCCGCTGTCAGCCATCGATTCTAAGTTAACCGCCGCCCCTTTGCTAAATAGAATAATGGGCGTGTTAGCTGTATGCGCATCGGCTTTTAAATTGGTCACTATTTTTTGCATAGGCGTTAAAGAAAATGCTCGATAATACTCTGGCGTTAATAAGCCGCCCCAAGTATCAAATAACATCACCACATCCACACCCGCCAAAATCTGCTCTTTTAAATACGCTGTAGTGGCTGTTATTAATTTTTCTAATAAGGCCGTTAGCACTTCTGGCGCTTGATACGCCATTTTGCGCGCATTGATAAAATTCTTATGACCACTGCCTTCGATCATATAACAAGCCACCGTCCATGGACTCCCCGCAAAACCAATTAGAGGCACGCTACCGTGTAATTCTTCTTGAATCATGCGTATGGCTTCTAAGACGTAACTTAAGTCTTCCTCTACTTCTATTGGCGGTAAAGCTTTGACATCGCGTAAAGTTTCTATACGCTTTGCAAATTGTGGCCCTTCGCCTTCCTGAAAGGATAAACCTAAACCCAGGGCATGTGGAAGGGTTAAAATGTCGGAAAATAAAATAGCCGCATCTAAATCGAAACGGCGCAAGGGTTGTAATGTGACTTCAGTCGCCAATTGTGGCGTTTGACATAAAGTCATAAAATCGCCAGCTTTAGCACGTAAGGCTCGATACTCCGGTAAATAACGCCCCGCCTGACGCATCAGCCAGACTGGAGGAACATCTATAGCTTGTCGTTTTAGTGCTTGTAATAGACGGGTATTGTTGTATTTGGACATTGATTGTTCTCGCTTTTTTTTAAAATTCTATACTCTTCGCATTTGATTCTGGGAAGCTCACGAGCCGCCCATACAAGCATAAAGTATACGCTAATATTGAATGAATTCGTCGTACTGACTTATTTTATTTCGTAGCTATAACGGTCAAACTAGGGATCTGCGCAAAAGATCGTACCCAGGGTGTATTCTTTTGTACCGCTGCGGGCAATTGTTCCAACTGCGTATGCGCTTCTGCAGAACTATTGTATTGGCCCAGTGTGGCAATATACCAATCTTGGTTGTCTTTCATCGTGTGTATATAATGCAAATTGACTGGTAAACCATTGCAATGCGGCGTTGCTTGTTGCGTCCACAATTGACATACCGCTTTTTGCAAGGCAGTTAAATCAGCACTACCCGCAATTTGTATAGTATAACCTTGTGTGTTGAAAGGAGTAGCGGGAGTCGTTTTTTTCTGTGCAACCACAGGGGCTGGATCACTTTTTTTCTGGGGCTTAGCCACTATAGTGGGGGTTGCAACAGCTACAGATTTAGCTACTGGCGCTACCTTGACAACGGGCTCGGTATTCACAACCGCTACAGGTGCCTCGATGGCAGGCGTATCGTTCGCTATAGGCGTCATAATAGGCACATCTTTTACTACGGGTGCTACTACCACAGTCGTATTCACGGCGGGTATTGCGGGCGCTGCCGCCACTATTGTATTCCCCACAGGCGTTACAGAGGGTGCAACTACATCCGCATTTACCTCAGGTGTTATGGGTGCTGCCGCCACGGTGGTATTCACCACGGGTTTAACTACAGTTTTAATCCATTGGCCATCTTTTTCTACACTGATGACTTCGCCTTTACTCACATCCACTACAGTAGGAGTAGGATCCTCTAAATAGACCCACCACCCTATACCGAATAATACTATAGCTAATGCCGATGCCATCAGCCCTTTGTATCCTTTCTTTTCACTGTCTTCTTTAATGCTGTGATTTTCTACTGAGTCCATTTTAGTACTCTGAATAGGGTGACGCGGAGCACGTACCGTTATGCGTTTCTCTACAGGCCATAAAATTGCTTTCAATTTTTTGACCAGTTGAGGCATTATCTGACGCTGTGCCGCCACGCCACGGCGTTTTGTTTCTAGTATGTCGACTGCCATCACGACTAAGCGCGCCAATATGCCTTTAGAGTCATGACTCAATTCTATTAACTGCGCCTTAGAAAAAGGCATCACACCTCTATACCCTGCTTGTCTTAATCCATGTTTGATATAGTTTATCACTTCCTCTTCTTCTAAAGTTTGCAATATTACCGTAAAACTACTGCCAGTATTCCAATCTGTATTGACGCTAGCGGAATTGACACACAAATGCTCTAATTGTAATCTGCCCGCTAACAAAATACTTAAGCTCTGTTCGGCTTCCTCCAGTTCTGATACTACATCTAATATAAAACGCACTGTTTCTGCAGGAAGTTCATGCGCATCGTCGATGATCAATAAAAACCGCTGATTCGATTGAGCCAATTGCGCTAACCGGGGACGTAAGAGAGACATAAAATTATCATCATTATCGCTTAAGGCCAAATGCTTTGCTAATAACCCTTTAATCATGGCAATCGTTACACCCTGATCGCCCTGCATTTCACACAGACCTATAGTAGCCGTATCACTGGGCAAAGCAATATTTTTTTTAAGGGTATGTAGAAAAGTGGTTTTACCTACACCGGACACACCCAATAGCAATAATAAATGCCCACCCTCGCGCACTAGCTCTTCCAATAATTTAAGCTGTTGACGCTGCTTTGCGGTTAAGAATGGGTTAGTACGGCTGAGATCGATAAAAGGCTTACGTTTAAAACCCAAGGATTGCCATGTATCGGCTACTTTTGACATATTATACGCAGCTCAAAATATCATTGACCACCGTACGTATGCTGCGGTTGTCGGTGACAAAAACATGATCGGCAATCTCTCGATACAACTCGTCGTAATTGACGGCTATATCTCGCAACACCGCTTCCCTATCCGTAGCTTGCAACAATAATGGGCGCTTTTTGTCTTTTTCTGTGCGTTCTAATTGCTGATCCACTGTGGTTTTTAAATAAATCACCAAACCGCGCGCCGCCAGATGAGTCCGATTTTGCGACTCTATGACGACATTACCGCCCGTAGCCAGAACCACGCCCGTTTGTTGGGTTAATTCATCCACCACGGCTATTTCGCGCTGCCTAAACCCCTCTTCTCCTTCTACATCGAATATCCAGGGAATATCCACACCGGTACGCACTTCGATCACTTCATCTGTATCATAAAACTCTCTTTTCAGCTCTCTGGCCAACATACGGCCTACAGTAGTTTTACCCGCACCCATGGGGCCAATTAAAAATATATTTTGCGTTTTTTTCATCATTTAATCATCGTGTCAGAGTTATCGGGTTGTACAATCTTAGGCGTAATAAAGATCAATAATTCTCCACGAGAATCTGTCACTTTAGTACTCCTAAACAGGGCACCTACTATGGGCAGACTACCCCAAAATGGCACGCGCAGAACAGAATGGGTCTTTTCTTGACGATAAATACCGCCCAAGACAACCGTTTCACCATTAGCCACCCGCACATTGGTATCAATTTTACGCGTTGTAATCGCCGGAGTTCCCTGTACGTCCAACGCTGTATTCGGTTTATCCTGATTAACCTTGATAGCCATAATAATATTGTTGTCCGGCGTTATATGCGGGGTAACATCTAACTTTAATGTCGCTTGTTTAAATGCTACCGTCGTGGTACCGCTGGAAGCGGTTTCTTGATATGGGATTTCTTCACCCGCCTCAATGAACGCTTCCTGCTGATCAGCCGTAACCAACCTTGGGCTAGATATTAACTCACCTTGACCTTCCGATTCAAGGGCCGAAAGCTCTAAGTCCAAAAGATAACCATTTCCCAAGTTGGCCAGGGCTATGCCAACGCTGGCAGCTTGGCCAGAACTGGGTTGTGCAGGCAAATTGACATTTAAACGGGATAAAGGGGATACATTCGATGTATCAAAGGCGGATTTGCCTGTAGCTACGTTTTGTTGAATACCGCTCGCCCCTTCTAAGGTACCGCTTAAATGATCAGCCTTGGAAATCCCCCAACGTATGCCCAAAGTACGCTCAAAATCTTTGGAAACTTCAACGATACGTGCTTCTATCAATACTTGTTTTACGGGCAGATCTAACTTTTCAATTAAAGTCCGTATCTGAACCATAGTTTCTGGTGTATCACTTAACAACAGGGCATTGGTACGTTTGTCCACGGTCACCGACCCGCGATCTGATAATAAACTATTAGACTTATCCTTTATGATGGCCACTACCTCTTCCGCTTTGGCATAGTTTAAAACGAGGACGCTCGTTTGCAAGGGTTCTAATTCTTGTACTTGTTGCTGCAATTCTAATGCTGCCCTTTGTTTGGCGGCAATTTCATCGCTAGGTGCTATTAACAATACTTGATCCAGGTACAATTTGCGAAGCCCCTTTGTTTCCAAAATAGTGTCTAAGGCTTCTTGCCACGGAATATCTTTTAGGTGCAAAGTAATATTTCCTTTGACGCTATCGCTGATCACACTATTTATGCCAGCAGAACGGGTAATGATCTCTAATACGGATCGTACAGGAATGTCTTGAAAATTAAGCGTGAGATGATTTTTATCTACGGCATTACTCTGTTCTTGCGTGGTATCAAATGGACTGCGTTGGTCTGTTGCAGAATAAAGATACGGGTTTGTAGCGGCAAGGGCATGGATGCTGATGCATAAGAAACAGAATAATAGTCTTACATGAGTCATTACTTTTCCTCTATTGTTTAATGGCAACTACTCTCCCCATCCGCTCCGACCCTTCCGCTCCCTGACAGTCGCGGCTCGATTCATTAGTTTGCAACCGAACTGCGACTGTCAGGGAGCGAATGTCTATTGCATTTTCTAGGGGCGCGTGTACACTGTTGCCGTAGCATTCATTTCTAATAATGTTAAACCCGAATCATCCTTTGTTTTACGACTGAATGTGACAATAGTAAAGTCATCCCAGGTAATTATTTTTTGCAAGATCGAGAGCTGACCTATAAATAAAGCCAAATGATGATAATCTCCCGTCACAGCAACGTTGATTGGTATGGTCCCATAAGCATCTCTAGCACCTTCTTGCCCCGGCTGGATTAGATTCATTTCTATATTATTGGCAAGAGCTAACTTAGAAATAGTGTCGATTAATTGTGGAATTTCTTTGGTCGTGGTTAATTTCCGGCTTAAGGTTACCACTATTTTTTGCATATTACTTAATTGCTCTTCATATTGGGGCAAAACAACAGCTTGTTGATATTGGGTTTTACAGCGTAGTTTTAAGTCGCTTTGTTGCTTTTCAAGGTTGCGTAGCGTCGTTAACTGGGGTTTAATGAGCAATAAACAGCCTAGGATTAAAGTAAAAACAAATGTGGCTATCAAAGCAATAATGCGTATGAATATAGGCCATGAGCCTAATCTGTCGAAACTTAATTCGTTGAAATCCATTGTATCTCCTGTTTTTTCAAATTCACAGAAATATCTCAATTCGCAATAACACACCGCGCCCTTATTTTAAAAAGATATCCTTTGCCATCCTCTTTACTGTCGATCGCCTTAATTTCCGTTAATTGGGGTTCAGCGATCCATGGCGCCCCCCCTATCTTCCGCATAAATTCAGAAACACTTATATTCGATGCGGCTACACCTTCAAATGTCAATTGCAACCCTTTTTTATCAAAGCGAGTCAAATACACTCCCGGGGGTGTTTGATACGCCACTTGTTCCAACAACCTAACCGTAACCATGCGTTCCGATTGTAATTGTTCTAAAAAGGCGCGTTTAATTGCCAAATCGTTTATTTTAATTCTAGTGGTTTTGACTGTAGCTATTTTCGACTCTAAGAGATCAACCTTGTTTTTCAGGACAGCGTTCTCTGACTGTAGTCGTTGGATTTTAGACTGAAGGATATGTATGTTCAGTGTCACAATAAAAATAGATAGAACTACAAGCATCCCAAAAACAATTAAAAACTCTTTTTTTGCTCTATTCCGTAAAGTTGCACGCCAAGGCAATAGATTAATCTCTGTCACGGCCAACTACTCCTCGCAGTGCCAAACCACAGGCGATCACTAAAGATGACGCTTCTTGCTGCAATTGTAGTGCATTCACTGTGGTTGCTGGATACATATTCTGAAAAGGATCTATTATAGTCACGGGCAAAATTAAACTCTCCGAAACCACCTTCACAAACTCGCTTACATCTGGGCCAGACAATAAAATTTCGTCAACCGGGCAAGTTTGCGTAGAAGAAATAAACAATTGCATCATTCGTCTCAATAGGGGCACTAAATATTCTGTAGACTCTGTTAATTGTGATCCGTGCAACCATTCTTCGTTTATATAGATCAGGCGCCTTTGATGTATCACAGTTAAAATCACCTTTATTTTACTGAGATCGAAGACCGCTATGGTTTTAAGCGTGTTTTTATACGTGAAATAATTGACACTCCTTTCCACCGCAAAGCTTTCTACCTCTATATAATCAACGATTAGGCCCGCAGTTTCTAGCACATCGCGGCGTGCCTCTACCTGTGCCCTACGCGCCGCCACCCATACTACATCTGCTTTAGTCGGGTCTTTTTCATTCAAACCCAAAACTGAGAAATCCATACACACTTCATCTAAAGAAAAAGGAATAGCCGCCGCGGTTTCTAATTGTACATGTGCTTCTAATTCTTCTTCAGAAAGATTTGCATCGATGCTTAATGTTTTTGAAATAACTGCGGCCGCGGGCATAGCAATAGCCACATGACGTGTACTAAAGTGGCTTTGATCTAAAGCGGCTTGAATGGCTCTGATCATGGCCGTTGGCTCTAGAATAGAATGGGCTACCAGGGTGCTGGACGTGAAAGGCGCTACAGCAAAGCCCTGCACCCAAAGTTTTGTATGCGCGCGACGCAATTCCAAAATGCTAACTGCAGTGCCGCTGATATCCACCCCTAGAACAGCATGCCTTTTTCTGGGAAATAATAAAGCCATAGAACCCCCTGTTTATTCTATACTCTTCGCAGTTTATTTTTAGGGGTGTTGCCTTCGCCCATTTCACACCAGTCATGTAGAGTACTACACGACTGGCGCTCGAGGGCGAGTCTTCTACCCTAAAAACCAACTGCTGTGAGCATAGGGGGGGATATTATTTTCATTTATAATTTTAATGCATTTAAAGATAAAAAACAAGACTCCCTTACAAGCAAACATCTCCAAACGACCGCAAAGGATCAGGTAAAAATAATCCGCAGCCGTTTGAACAACTGATCCTTCACGGTCGCAGCTCGGAAGGCATTTCAAAAGATACCACCCTGCCCTAGAAAATGTTAAAATGATTCCTATTTATAGTTAATGGGTAACCTAATTCGATGAAATTTTTCACAAAATGGCTGCGACGACTGCTTTTCTTGCTCATAGGCTTGTTTTGCTTAGGTGCAGTGGCTGTAGTCCTGTTAATTTTACATGTGGAACGTGGTTTGCCCGACATTTCGGTACTCAAAGACATTCAATTGCAAGTGCCTCTGCGCATTTACTCCGACGAAGGCTTACTCATGGCCGAATATGGCGAAAAAAAGCGCGTTCCGGTTCCTTATGAGCAAATCCCCAAGCAGCTCATACAAGCCGTCCTGGCCACCGAAGATCAACGCTATTTCGAGCACAGTGGAGTGGATCTAGTAGGCTTAGTGCGCGCATCTGTGGTATTGGTTACCACGGGAACCAAAGCCCAAGGTGGTAGCACTATCACCATGCAAGTTGCACGCAATTTTTTCTTGAGCAACAAAAAAACCTATACCCGTAAATTACGCGAAATTCTCTTAGCTGTTAAAATCGATAAATCCTTCTCTAAACAAAAAATTCTAGACCTCTATTTAAATGAAATTTTCTACGGCAACCGCGCTTATGGCGTAGAAGCAGCCGCAGAAACCTATTACGGCAAACGCCTCAATCAACTGACTCTGGCACAAACCGCCATGATAGCGGGTATTCCCAAGGCGCCCTCTTCGCTTAATCCTCTAGCCGATACTGCCGCCGCTTTAGATCGCCGTAACCATGTTTTATCACGCATGTTGGATCACGGTTATATTTCGCAGCAGCAATATCAACAGGCTATAGCTGAACCAGAAACCGCCACCATGCATGGCTCTTTGATCGAATGCCCAGCGCCTTATGTAGGCGAGATGATCCGTAACGGCATTATCGGCCAATTTGGCGAAGATGCTTATACTTCCGGTATGCGTGTTTATACGACTATACAATGTAAATTACAACAACAAGCCGAAGTGTCTTTACAAACAGGGCTACTGGATTACGACCAGCGTCATGGTTATCGCGGCCCACGTCGCCACTTAGCGTATGATAATGCGGGTCACAGTGTTTGGCTCGCCACGCTCAGAAAGCAACCGATATATTCACCTTTAACCCCTGCTGTAGTATTTAGTGTAAGAAACGATTATGCAGAAGTCTTTACCAGCGATAAACGCATTATTCGTTTAGATTGGCCCGGTTTATCATGGGCACGACGTGCTGGGAGTGATGGTGGCGTAGGGCCATCTCCTAAAAGCGCTGGTGATATAGTCGTAGCCGGTGATATAGTTGATATTTTACCTACAGCAAATCACAGCTGGCGTTTGGCACAAATTCCTGAAGTACAAGGCGCATTCATTGCTTTATCACCACAAAATGGTGCTGTAAGTGCTTTAGTCGGCGGCTTCAACTATGTGCAAAGTAGTTTTAACCGCGTCTCACAAGCAGCTTTGCAACCTGGATCTAGTTTTAAACCTTTCATCTACACCGCAGCATTAGATAAAGGCTTTACCTTAGCTTCGGTTATCAACGACGCGCCCTTTGTATTGTACGATCCATCTTTACCCGATGGTGTGTGGCGCCCACAAAACGATGAGCGTAAATTCTTCGGCCCTACACGTTTACGTGTGGCGTTGACCCATTCACGCAATTTGGTGTCTATACGTTTATTGAATGCCATCGGTATCTCCTACGCAACGCAATACTTAGCACATTTTGGTTTTAATCCTAAAGACGTGCCCCATTCATTATCCTTGGCTTTAGGTACGGCTAGCGTTAGTCCACTGCAAATGGCCAGAGGCTATGCCATCATTGCCAATGGCGGTTTTGATGTTAAACCTTATTTGATTAATCGCATCGTCGATTTAACAAACAAACCTATCTATGCAGCGCATCCTTTGACCGTCTGCGCTTCTTGTGTAGAAGCGCGCGAACAGCAATTGGATCTTTTGACTACACAAAATGCACTCAGCGATACGCCTGCCCCCGCTTTACCTCCTCTAGCCAACAACGGTAATCCCGTGGCTGCACGCGCCATTTCAGCACAAACCGATTTTCTAATTACCTCTGTCTTAAAAGACGTCGTTCAAATCGGTACCGGCTCTGCGGCAAAAGTGTTGGGCCGTGACGACATCGCCGGTAAAACCGGTACCACCAACGCGCAAAAAGATGGTTGGTTTGATGGTTTTAATGCACACATGGCTGCCGTTGTGTGGGTGGGATTTGATGAGCCTAAGAGCTTGAATGAATACGGCGCTAAAGTAGCACTGCCCATATGGGTCGATTTCATGAACGTTGCTTTAAATGGCGATGTGACAACGCCCACCCCACCGCCACCCGGGATCGTTTCGGTACGCATCGATCGCAATACAGGCTTGCCCAGCAGTGGCCCGAATACGATATTCGAATATTTTAAAGCCGGTACTGCCCCCAGAGCGCAATCGCCCAGCAGCAATGGTGGGAGCAACGGCACGGTGTCTAAAGATGAGGCGAATACGCAATTATTTTAGGGATTTTTCAGTGGCATTAGATTAGGGCCTATTGATAATGGGTTTATCGGCTGCAAAATGAGAAAAAAGCGGCCCCAGTATTAGCAAATTTTCTTCCAATATTGCCCGATATTCTTCTCAAATTTGCTAATATTTTGCCTCACTTTTCTCATTTTTCGCTTCGACAAACCAATAGGCCCTAGGCGAAATCATTATTCTTCAGTATTGACCAAGGTCCTGTCCCTGTGCTACCACAATAATAGCTTTGGACGGCAACTTTGGCGCTTTAAAAGACAGCATTGCAGTTGCAAAATAGACACATTTCACCTATAATGGCCGCCCAATAATTAAACAAAGAAGGTAAATCCTATGTACAGTAACTCTCCTTTTTTGCGACGCAAAGGGAATCACAGAGAAAGTATTCAAAATCAGTTCCTCCGAGATCGCATTAAAGATTCGATCACTACACCCTTAAAAGATATAAAATCAAAAAAACAGTCGCCCATATCTAAAGAAGAAATACAGAAGATAATATCCCCCGAGGACTTTGACTTATTATGCAACTTTTTGGATAAGCCAGGATTAGAACCTTATCTTCCACAATTTATTAATGACCATCCTGATATCGCTAACCTAATATCTGAGATTAAGAAACTTAACGCTACTATAGAAAAAGCTCGCGAGGAGTTCAACGCTCACAGAGAAGAAGCTCGCTTAGAAGAAAAAGCTCATTCCTTAATACAGGATGCTAATAGCAATTCGTTGCCTTACAAGCAATCCCTATTTGATGAATTTTCTAGCGCTTGGGACGCAGGAGTTACTGAAAGAGATAATTTTGATAAAGCGATGGCCCTGCTCGGTATGTATCTTGGGAGTAACAACCCCCTAACACTGTTTGTACGTGAAAACTTTCACACACCGACATGCGGCCGTCAACATTTCGCGGCTGTAAAACAACTGAAAGAAAACTATGATATCCCAAAAACCAAATCTGTGACACATTTATTAGGTGCATTGGGAGATATTAAGATAAAAAACCAACAAGGTCATCTCCAAGCCATCATTGCCGTGATTGCCCATAAACTTAATAAAGAAGCACAAGACCAGATACAGCAACAGCCGCAAAATTCAAGACGCAGCCGCTCTTATTCGTCATTTCGTTGATAACAAAGCAATCTCACATGAGGTGCAACGCATCTATAAATATGCGATAATGCGGCGCAGGTAAAATGACATAAGGGTCGAGCAAAAAATGGGCAAACGCACTGTACTGTATGATACTCATGTCGCCATGGGCGCCAAAATGGTTGATTTCGCTGGTTTCGACATGCCGCTACATTATGGCTCGCAAATAGAAGAGCACCATCAGGTAAGACTACACGCCGGCATCTTCGATGTATCGCACATGGTGGTAGTGGATGTCTTAGGTGCGGGGGCACACGATTATTTGCGCTCTCTCCTCGCCAATGACGTGGACAAAATGGCCCATCGCGGCAGCGCTTTGTACAGCTGTATGTTAAATGAACAAGGTGGTGTTATCGACGACTTAATCGTTTATTTTATAGGCCCGCAGCATTATCGCATTGTTTTAAACGCCGGTAGCGCCCAAAAAGATTTGCAGTGGATGGAATCCCATGTAGGCCATCTGGCATTAGGCTTGCATCGCCGCGATGATTTAGCCATTCTTGCCGTGCAAGGCCCAAAAACACAAGCCCTATTGACCACTTTGAACGACCCTTTTATCACCGACACCCTACACACCATAGGACGTTTTGAATGTGCTGACAGCGACGATTTATTTATCGCGCGCACGGGTTATACTGGCGAAGATGGCTTTGAATTGATAGTCCCGAATAAACGCGTTGTGGCTCTATGGCAACAATTGTGTGCCGCCGGTTTTAGCCCCTGTGGCTTGGGTGCACGCGACACATTGCGTTTAGAAGCAGGTTACAATTTATATGGCCAAGATATGGATGAAAGTACTTCCCCTTTGTGTTCCAATTTAACTTGGACCATCGCTTTGCAACCCGCGGAGCGTTTATTCATAGGCAAAAGCGCCTTGTTGGCCGAAAAAGAACGCGGGGTAACGCAACAATTGGTGGGTTTAGTGTTAGAAGATAAAGGTGTGTTGCGTTCGCATCAACGCGTCGTATTAGCCGATGGCCTAGAAGGTATGACCACCAGCGGTTCTTTTGCACCCACATTAGGACAATCTATTGCCTTCGCACGTATTCCTAAGGGCGATTACAAACACTGTGAAGTCATCATCCGTGACAAAGCACATAAAGCGCGCATAGTCAAACCCCCTTTTGTTCCCTTTAACTCTAGCAAAAATCCATAAGGAGCACTCATGAACACTTTGCCTCAAGACTTATGTTATACCACTACCCACGAATGGGTGCGTATTGAAAACGACACTGCCATTATAGGCATTACCGAACACGCTCAATCCTTATTGGGTGATGTAGTGTTTGTAGATTTACCTGCACTTAAAAAAGCATTGGCTGTAGGCGACGATGCCGCGGTAGTAGAATCCGTTAAAGCCGCTGCCGATGTGTATAGCCCTGTAGACGGCGAGGTCGTTGCCGTCAATACCGAGCTAAACGACAAACCCGAATTGATCAATCAAGAACCTTATGGTGCGGGTTGGTTATTTAAAGTGAAGTTAGTCGGCGAATTACCATTAAGCTTATTGTCCGCCGCAGATTATCAAGCGATGTTAAACGAAGAAGAATAGGTAATAATACCATGCCTTTTATCCCACATACAGAAGACGATATTAAAACAATGTTAAAGACCATCGGTGTTAACAACACCGATGACTTATTCGACGAAATTCCTGCTAATTTACGTATTCACGATTTAAATGCGCTAGACGTTGGCTTAAATGAAATGGCAATGAGTCGCGATATGAAAGAACGTGCAATGCGCGACAGCGGCTTGGCTTGTTTTTTAGGGGCAGGTGCATACGAACACCACATTCCCGCAGCCGTGTGGCAAATTGCAGGTCGCGGTGAATTTTTAACGGCATATACACCCTATCAAGCCGAAGCTAGCCAAGGGACACTGCAATTGTTATATGAATATCAAACCATGATGGCACATCTTATGGGTTTAGAAGTCTCCAATGCTTCATTATACGACGGCGCATCTGCTCTAGCTGAAGCCGTATTAATGGCAGTGCGTGCCAATACGGTGGCCAAAGAGCCGCGTATTTTGATTGCTGGTAATCTACATCCACATTATCGTCAAACCATTGAAGCTTTAGTACAGCCACAAGGCATAGTGCTAGAAGCCTTGCCTTATAACAACAAAACAGGATGTTTAGACGCAACACAACTGCCTAAAATAGAAAGTGGTGACATCGTTGCCGTTGTCATTGCTCAGCCTAATTTCTTTGGTGGCATAGAAGAAGTCGATGCGCTCACCGATTGGGCACACCAACAGCTAGCCTTAGTCATCGCGGTGGTGAATCCCATCGCCATGGCCTTATTAAAAGAGCCTGGCGCTTGGGGGCAGCACGGTGCCGATATCG
Organism: Pseudomonadota bacterium; assembly: GCA_021782065.1. The sequence continues at coordinate 9,785 of JAJXVQ010000004.1, read as the reverse complement.
TTTGCGGCGAAGGTCAACCTTTAGGCATTCCTTTAGCGAGCGGCGGACCTTATTTTGGTTTTCTATGTACCAAAATGGATTATGTACGGCAAATGCCCGGGCGTTTAATCGGCAGAACAGTCGATCAAGACGGCAAGCCTGGTTTTAGTTTAACGCTACAAGCACGCGAACAACACATCCGTCGCGCCAAAGCTACTTCGAATATTTGTACCAACCAAGGTTTAGCGGTTACTGCGGCTACTATTTATATGAGTTTATTAGGTGCTAGCGGCCTTGCTGATGTAGCCCAATCTTCACATGCTAATAGCAACACCTTGTGTGCGGCCTTAACGTCCATACCCGGCATGCGCTTACGTTTTAATAGCCCTTCTTTCCATGAATTTGTCTTAGAATGTCCGTGTAAAGCCGATACATTGATACAAGCCTTATTAAAGAAAAATATTTTAGCGGGTTTAGATTTAAGTGTAATGTCACCTGAATTAGATCATTGCTTATTGATCTGCGTCACTGAAACTAAAACTGCTGACGACATTAATACTTATGTACAAGCCGTACAACAGACTTTAAAAGCTTATATTCACAGCGATGGGGTTTTAGGCACGGCGACAAGCCCGTGAGCAAAAGGAGTGTATTCATAATACATACATGACTTTTGCGAGAGGGCGCAGCCTACAAAGCCTAAAGCCCCATCGCGAAGAATATAACCGTGATTGTAGAGGATTAAATACCATGCTTATTTTTGAAATCAGTGCCAAAGGGCGTCGCAACCGTTTACAAGCCCCACGTCTTGCTCCAGAAGAAAATGATATTCCCGCACATTTATTGCGACACCAAGCGCCTCTTTTCCCAGAAGTCTCTGAACTGCAAGTCGTGCGTCATTACACCCAATTGTCGCAAAAAAATTTTTCTATAGACACGCAATTTTATCCTTTAGGCTCTTGTACCATGAAGTACAATCCACGCGGAGTGCATCAATTAGCCAGCTTAGAAGGTTTTTTACAACATCACCCTCTAACGCCAGCCAGCCATAGCCAAGGTTATTTGCAATCGGCTTATGAGTTACAACAAATCTTAAGTCACATTACCGGTTTAAGTGCAGTGTCCTTAACACCCATGGCAGGCGCACAAGGTGAATTCGCCGGAGTCGCCATGATACGAGCATATCACTTATCCCTCGGCGATACGGCACGCACCGAATTTCTAGTCCCAGATGCCGCGCACGGTACCAATCCAGCGACTGCAGTCATGTGCGGTTTTCGCATCAAAGAAATCCCTACGGATAAACAAGGCGATGTAGATTTAGAGGCCTTACGCGCTGCCGTAGGTCCGCATACGGCGGGTATCATGTTAACCAATCCATCCACCCTAGGCGTATTTGAGCGTCGTATCAGCGAAATTGCTAAAATTATTCACGCGGCAGGCGGCTTATTGTATTATGATGGCGCTAACTTAAATGCTATTTTAGGCAAGTGTAGGCCTGGCGATATGGGTTTTGATGTCATGCACATGAACTTACACAAAACTTTTGCTACCCCGCATGGCGGTGGCGGCCCCGGTTCGGGTCCTGTAGCGGCCAATGACCGCTTAAAACCTTTCTTACCTACACCTATCGTGGGTTATGATGGCCAACACTATAAGTGGTTAACTGCAAAAGACTGCCCCCAAACTATAGGCCGTTTATCCGCATTCATGGGGAATGCTGGCATTATTTTACGTGCCAACATTTACGCGCGCTTATTAGGTCGTGAAGGCTTATGCCGTGTTTCAGAATACGCAACTTTAAATGCCAATTATTTAATGGCACGCTTGCAACAAGCGGGCTTTACGCTGGCTTTTCCAGACAGACGCGCCAGCCATGAATTTATCGTTACCTTTAAAAAAGAAGCCAAAACCTTGGGCGTTAGCGCCAAGGATATCGCTAAGCGTTTATTGGATTATGGCGTACATGCACCTACGACTTACTTTCCATTACTCGTGCCAGAATGCTTTTTGATTGAACCTACGGAAACCGAGTCCAAAGAAGAATTGGATAATTTTATCAATATCTTAATTACCATTTTGAAAGAAGCCGAAGAGTCGCCAGACCTGGTAAAACAAGCGCCGCATACTTTACCCGTGCGCCGTTTGGATGACTTAAAAGCAGCTAAAGAATTGGATTTGACTTGGCATGCATATACTCACAGCAGCTGATTTTTAGGCGAGATGGGCTTAGGCAACCAAGCCTAAGAATCAAATGCGAAGGGTATAGATAATTCGTAACTACTCGCGCCTTATAGGAAGGAAAACTCATATTGGGTACATTAGAGTATATCTCAGCCCTCCGCCCCCTAACGGTCGCAGCTCGGTTTAAACGGATAAACCGAGCTGCGACCGTTAGGAAGCGGAGGGAGAGAGTACTTATCTCCTTTTACGCTGCACACTCTGCAACGGAATACTCGCTTCTTGTGTACAGAGCCCCGCTTGTTTAGTGTCTCTAGCAAAAGCAACACCATACACAACTTCTAAGGTTAAGGTTAAACCATATTCATCGCGATACGATTCATAGGCTTTTTCTAAACGCTGCCATTGTCGTGGCGTGATCAAACCTTTATTCATGCCTTGTAAAAAATAAGTTGGACTTTGTCGCAACTCTAACATTAATCGTGTAAAGTTTTTATAATATAAACTAAAATAGTCTACATCGACCACAGGGTTTTTAAATTGTGCTTGTTGCAATAGATCACCCCAATTGTGCATATCGGTAAAGAGCGGAATGTAAGGTTTATCCGACAAAGTTAAAAATGATTGGCGTAATTCTGTTAAAGAATCCGGCGCCAAGACAGAAAATAACAATACGCCGTTGGGCTTTAAAACACGTTGTATTTCATGAATAACTGCTTCTGGATGAGTACACCAATGAAGCATCAAGTGACAAAAAATAACATCTATAGAAGCATCTGCAAAAGGTAATAATTCTGCTCTGGCGCACACCGTAGACTCCTTAGCTTCATCTAATTTTTGCACTTGCGACAGAGCATAATCCACCGCGATCACTTTAGATTGCGGATACTGTTGCGCCAAAATTTCAGTAAAGATGCCAGCGCCAGCGCCTAGGTCGACTATAATTTCCGGCTGGAGATTTAATGCAGCTAAACGCAGTACTAAGCTTTCGCCCAGAACTTCGCTCACCGCAATGTAATGATCGCTATGGCTCTTTAAGCGTTGGAAACCGGCGCGGATGCGCTGCGGATTGAGAACAAGTGGTGTATTCATTAGTGCATTTTTAATATATAATAAAGATAGTATTCCATCATGGTGCTTGCTCTTATGTTTAAATCTCTATGGCCTACACATTGTCTTATCTGTCTACAAACCGTGTCTGCCTCTAATCCAATCGAACACTTATGCTCTGACTGCTTGGACCTATTGCCGTGGAATGCGCCCGCTTGTGCCCACTGCGCCCAACCCCTGCCCACGGCGCAAACTTATTGTGCGCATTGTTTAGGAAAACCCCTGCGGCAACAACGGTCTTATATCTTGTTCCATTATACTGCGCCCATCAGCGATTGGATCCACGCGGCTAAATTTGAAGCAAGCTTCATCCATTGCCATTTATTGAGTCAATTATTATCGCATACCTTAGCCCACAGAAGCACGCCTTGGCCACAATGCGTATTGCCCATGCCCTTGCACTCCCGTAGGCTGCGGCAACGCGGTTATAATCAAGCCATTGAAATAGCGCGCACGGTCTGTGAGCGTTTTGAGATCCCGATGGATAAACAGTCATTGCAGCGCCACCGTTATAGTCAACCGCAAAGTAAATTAGCGCTGAAAGAGCGTAAAGACAATGTGGATGATAGTTTTCAATTGCAAAAAGCTCTCAGCGTATCGCATATAGCCTTGTTAGACGATGTGACTACCAGCGGCAATACCCTGGAAGCCGCTAGTCGCGCTTTACTGATGCAAGGACCTTTGGAGCTGGAATATTGGTGTATTGCAAAACCATTTTGATATACATTACCAAGTCTGTATTTTTTCTCGATAGTATCTAAGTTCAGCAATAGAATCTTGTATATCCTCTAAAGCTCTATGCCGTGAATCTTTCTGCAACCCATCCAGAATTTCGGGGCGCCAACGACGCGCTAATTCTTTAAGCGTGCTGACATCGATTTGTCTATAATGAAAATATTGTTCTAATTCCGGCATATATTCTGCTAGAAACCGCCTATCTTGGCAGATGCTATTCCCACACATGGGCGATACCCCAGCAGGGATATATTTTTCCAAGAAATTGATAGTTTGTTCTTCGGCTTTGCGTTCGTCGTAATGGCTAGCGCGCACTCTCTCCACCAACCCCGACCCATTGTGCTGCCGCACATTCCATTCATCCATACGTGATAGCACGGCGTCACTTTGATGAATCGCAATCACAGGCCCCTCGGCCAATATATTCAATTCTTTATTGGTGATAATGGTGGCGATTTCAATAATGCGATCCGTCTTAGGGTTTAAGCCCGTCATTTCTAGATCGATCCAAATTAAGTCTAAGCCTTCTTGCGGCATGGTTTTATATCCTTGTTTGAGAGTTCTAAGTTGTGGTTTCGCCAAAACTTAAAATAAACCTAAAATGATGCTCTGTCAGTAATCTAAACTTTACAGCAAAGCCCCTTTCATTTATTCTAATATATTCATAGCAGTTGATTTTTAGGCGAGAAGACTAGCTCTAGCGCACCCAGGGTATAATATACATGACTGGTGCGAGATGGGCGTAGGCAACAAAGCCTAAGAATCCAATGCGAAGAGTATATTAGCGATTAAATGGCCTAAACACAAGCATAGCCCTTGCTTTTTGCTGTAAAAAGGCTTTCAATACACACTATGATAACTTTTATAGCCTTTATTATAGGTGCCTATTTATTGGGCTCTATTTCCAGCGCTGTGCCCATCTGCAGATTAGCCGGTTTGGGTGATCCGCGTGCGCAAGGTTCTGGCAATCCCGGCACTACCAATGTCTTGCGCATAGGCGGCAAAAAGCTCGCTATTTTTACCTTATTGGGTGATGTGCTCAAAGGCTTTGTCCCTGTTTACATTGCACATTTTACATCCCTATCTGCCACAGCTATATCTTTTATCGCCTTAGCCGCTTTCATCGGTCATTTGTTTCCCGTGTTTTTCAGCTTTAAGGGCGGCAAAGGGGTGGCTACCGCATTGGGTGTTTTATTGGCCCTGGCTTGGCCTGTAGGTTGTGCAGCAGTCATCACTTGGATTGTAGTCGCAGCGTTATTTCGTTATTCCTCTTTAGCAGCATTGATTACAGCAATATTGTTGCCGCTGTATGTTTATCTGTGGTCGAATCCTGCTTATTTAGCGGCAGTGATTATTTTATCACTGTTATTGATAATAAAACATCGCGATAATATTACGCGTTTGTTACGCGGAAAAGAAAGCAAGATTAAATTATAATTATCCACAACTGCAACAATGTCCACGCCACGATCCCCGCCGCGGCATCATCAACCATCACACCCCAACCGCCGGGCAAATGTTTTTGCAGCCAATTGATAGGCCACGGTTTGAAAATGTCAAAAATGCGAAATAAAATAAAACCGATGATGAGTACGTCCCATCTAAACGGCGCATGGCACAGCGTAATCCACATGCCGACCATTTCATCCCAAACGATGCTGCTGTGATCTTTTTTGCGAAATGCTTTTTCAGAAAAATCGCACAATGCCACACCGACGGCAAACGTGATAATGAGTAACAACCCATATTGCCATAAAGGTAATTTACTCAATATATAAAAAAATGGAATCGCAATAAGACTGCCCCAAGTCCCCGGCATGCGCGGTAATACGCCACTACCCAACCCGCAGCTTAAATAATGCAGCGGATTGGATAAGGCCAAGCGAATGACTTCTTTTTGGCTTAGCGGCTGTTTATCCATTATTCTTCTTTTTCTTTACTGATCCTAGATGACTGCGACGAACGCCATTCTACCGGTCTTAAGGTAGGCATCAATTTGTCTAATACCGCATTGATATATTTGAAACTCTCTTCTGCACCATAAATTTTTGCCAACTCAATCGCCTCATTGATAACGACGCGATAGGGCGATTCGTAACAATGGGCAAATTCATACGTGCCTAACAACAAAATAGAACGTTCTATAGGATCGACTTGTTCTAAAGAGCGATCTGAATCTTTATTCATAACGCGACCCAATATGTCACACAGTTTAGTGTAATGTTCTAAGATGCCGTTTAGAATTTTATAGAAAAATTCTACATCCATTTGTCGGGCATATTCATCGACTGTGAATTGTCGGCTGATGTAATTCATTTCATTGCCCGTTAATAGCCATTGATAGATAGCTTGCATGGCAAAGCGTCTGGACATGCGGCGTTTGCGTGGATTAATATTTTGCATTTTCTACTTACCCTTCTCTATGTTTTAATTTTTGTATTTCTTTACGAAATGCTTCTAAATCTTCAAAAGATTTATACACTGAAGCAAAACGCACATACGCGACTTCATCTAATAACAGTAATTCTTCCATCACCCACTCTCCAATTAAAGACGATTGCACTTCTCTTTCGGCCACCGCACGCAAACGACTCAAAATACGGTGTATCGCCGCTTCTATGGCATCAGTCGCCACAGCCCGTTTTTCCAGGGATTTCAAAATCCCTACCCTTAACTTATTTTCATCGAATTGGCTACGTGTACCATCCCGTTTGATGATTCGCGGCCAGGATAATTCTACCACTTCAAACGTAGTAAATCGCTCGTTGCAGGATAAGCATTCTCGCCTGCGTCGAATTTGATCGCCCGTAACCACCAAGCGCGAATCGATCACCTTCGTTTCTTCAAAATGGCAAAATGGACAATACATCGTAACTATTTGCTCCCTTTTGAACAAAAGCCCATATTGGACGCATATTCCTTCCCAATTCGAGATTCGACTCGATACCCGTTGAGAGAATAGTGACAATACATCCTAAATATGCCCTTTATTGATAAACAGGAAACCGTTGGCACAATTGTAACACTTCTAGGCGAACTTGTTCTAATACCCGTTCATCTCCGATATTATCCAACACCCGCTGTACCCATTCGGCTAAAAGACACATCTCGGCTTCTTTAAAACCCCGTGTCGTAGAAGCGGGCGTGCCCAAACGCAAGCCGCTGGTCACAAAGGGCGACCGCGTTTCATGTGGAACTGTATTTTTGTTGACCGTAATATTAGCCTTCCCCAAGGCTTCTTCCGCATCTTTTCCTGTATATGGTTTATCCAGCAAGCTTAGCAGGAATAAGTGGTTATCGGTACCCCCCGAGACGATATTAAAACCCTTTTCGATTAAGGCTGAGGCCAAAAATTGCGCATTTTTTACCACTTGCTGTTGGTAGGCTTTAAATTCAGGTTGTAAGGCTTCTTTAAAAGCCACGGCCTTGGCGGCAATAACATGCATTAAAGGCCCACCTTGCATACCCGGAAAAACGACTGAATTGAGTTTTTTCTCGATCTCAGGATTCGTTTTGGCTAAAATTAAACCGCCACGAGGCCCACGTAACGTTTTATGTGTGGTTGAAGTCGTAACATCGGCAATAGCTACGGGAGAAGGATAGACCCCAGCCGCAACCAAACCCGCCACATGCGCCATATCCACTACGAAGTACGCATTGATGCGATCGGCAATTTCACGAAAAATGGACCAATCCACGCTGCGCGAATAAGCCGAAAAGCCCCCTAAAACCATTTTGGGCCTATGTTCCAAGGCCAAAGCTTCTACTTGTTTATAATCTATGTAGCCTTTTTCGTCTAAACCATAAGAAATGGGTCTGTATAACTTGCCGGAAAAGTTTACCTTAGAACCGTGGGTTAAGTGCCCGCCTTGGGACAAATCCATACCTAGAAAGGTATCGCCCGGCTCCATTAAGGCCATATAAACTGCGGCATTGGCTTGGGAACCGGAATGCGGCTGCACGTTGGCATAGGCAGCGCCAAATAATTCTTTGACGCGGTCGATGGCGATGCTCTCGGCAATGTCTACATACTCACAACCGCCATAATAGCGCTTGCCTGGATAGCCTTCGGCATATTTATTCGTTAATTGCGACCCTTGCGCTTCTAATACTGCAGGACTAACATAGTTTTCCGAGGCGATAAGTTCTATATGCTCTTCCTGCCTACGCTCTTCAGCGGCAATGGCCTGATACAGCTCGGGATCGAGTTCGGCTAACGAGGAATGTTTATTAAACATAGCGCTTCCTTAAAGCGGAGCTTATTGAATAGCCCTATTTTATAGCAAAAATAAGAAAAAAGCGAGTTAGAAAAACGCTATGAATCATAATTTTAATGTACTTATAGCCATACTTGAAATACGAAATGAAACAAGGAAATGTTAGTCCATGAGAAAAACCTAATTATCCATTTCAAACCCTATATTTCTATAATTGCGGCACGCTTGCTTGAATGAAAGTAGTGAATGTAACCATTTAGGGCTGACGCTTTCCCAACGCTTTTTCTATCTTTTTATCGGTCTTATACTGGCTTAATGCATACACAGACCACAGTGCTGCGGGAATCCAACCGATCAAAGTAATTTGTAATAGCAAGCAGCAGATACCCGCTACAGGCCTACCTATGGTAAAAAATTGAACAAATGGCAGAAATATGGCTAATAATAACCTCATTTTGAAACCTCCTCAGTAAAAAAAGGATAGTATCATTCCACAAGATTGTTTTAAATGTCTTACATTGCTTTTTACGCCGCAATCGGTTATCTTATGCACAATATAACATTTAAGAGGTCCCCCTGTGGCACAATATATCTACAACATGCGCGGCGTCAGTAAAATCGTTCCCCCGCATCGCGCTATTTTAAAAGACATTTATCTCTCCTTTTATCCAGGAGCCAAAATTGGCGTGCTGGGTTTAAATGGCTCCGGTAAATCAACGCTATTGCGTATTTTAGCAGGCATAGATCGCGAATTTGAGGGCGAAGCCAAGGCTAATCCAGGCACACGCATCGGTTATCTACCCCAAGAACCGCAGTTAGACCCAACTAAAACCGTGCGCGGCAATGTAGAGCTGGCTGTTTCTGAAACGCTACATTTGTTACAACAATTCAACGACATCAGTATGCGTTTTGGCGAGCCATTAAGCGACGATGAAATGAATAAACTCTTGGAAGAACAAGGCAATTTGCAAAATAAAATTGATTCCGTGAATGGCTGGGATGTAGAGCGCACTTTAGAACTCGCGGCCGATGCATTGCGTTTGCCCGCGTGGGAGGCCAACATTAGCCAACTTTCGGGCGGTGAAAAACGCCGTATCGCTTTGTGTCAATTGTTATTATCTTCACCGGATATGTTGTTATTGGACGAACCCACCAACCACCTGGATGCAGAAAGTGTGGCTTGGTTAGAACATTTCTTACAAAGTTACAAAGGGACCGTCATTGCGGTCACCCACGATCGCTATTTCTTAGATAACGTCGCCGGTTGGATCTTAGAATTAGACCGCGGTGCAGGCATTCCTTTTGAGGGCAACTATTCCTCCTGGCTAGGACAAAAGGAACAACGTCTAAATCAAGAAGAAAGACTAGAAAAATCGCATCAAAAAGCCTTGGCTGCAGAATTGGAATGGGTGCGTGCTAATCCCAAGGGTAAGCGCACTAAGAATAAGGCTCGTTTAGCGCGCTTTGAAGAGCTCAACTCTAAAGAATTTCAACAACGCAATGAAACACAAGAAATCTATATTCCACCCGGACAACGTTTGGGTGACGTCGTCATCGAAGCCC
>JAJXVQ010000061.1 GCA_021782065.1 Pseudomonadota bacterium | reverse complement strand
CCTATGCATAGCTTGAAACCCACCGGTTTGCCGCCTGACAACTCACGTAATCGGGCCACAAAATGCAACAAACCTTCGGGGGTGGAGAATTCAGGATGAGTAGGTGGTGAAATACAATCTTTACCCAGGGGTATGCCGCGGATAGTTGCAATTTCCGGGTTGATTTTAGCAGCAGGTAAAATACCACCGTGTGAGGGTTTAGCCCCTTGTGATAGTTTAATTTCTATCATTTTGATTACATCTAATTTGGCTTTTTTAGTAAATTCTTCTGGACAAAAACAACCATCATGAGTTCTGGCGCCAAACAAGCCGGTGCCCAGTTGAAAGATGATATCGCCGCCTTGTAGATGATAGGGGCTTAAACCGCCTTCACCAGTATTATGTGCAAAAGATCCCAATTTAGCGCCTGTATTCAGGGCCATAATAGCATTGGGGCTTAAGGCACCAAAGCTTAACGCCGATACATTTAAACGTGAAGCGTAGTAGGGTTGGCTACATTGTGGGCCGCCTACCATGACATAGCTTTCATCATGGCTTAAGTGTGTGGGGCATAATGAATGGCGTATAGAAAAATAGCCTGGCGCGCGCACATCATTTTGCGTGCCAAAAGGCTCGGTATCACGTTCGTTTTTGGCCCGTTGGTAGACTAGGGCACGGGTTGCGCGACTAAAAGGGCGTTCGCTTTGGTTAGTAGCAATAAAATATTGTTGTATTTCTGGGCGGATCACTTCCAGTATAAAACGTAGGTGCCCCAAAATAGGGAAATTGCGCAAAATGGCATGTTTTGTTTGTAGTAAGTCATAAGCACCAACGATGACTAGGAATACTCCAGCAACCATGATGAATTTCAGGGGAAACCACAACATGAGGACGATAATGGCGGGCAGAATGAGAAGCAAGAAACTAAAAATAATGAGCCGTTTCATGGTTGTCCTTTTTGTTTTAAGGGATGGTCAGGTGCTTAGGCTAGCTTATTTTGAGTTCGGCTTCAAGTTTTAGTCATTACAAAATCAAAAATCCCAGCGCCTATAGTTCCGTTGTGCGTCCCATGCCTCCGAGGTTACCATGTAGCGCAGCTCTAGCATAAAATTATCCAATTTCGCACCACAGGGTAGGCTTAGCAATAAGCCTCTCCCTCTCACTGACACGTACTTTGTAACCATATCTTTATTGAGCAGTACTTTAATCATTTGCATGATGCTGGATGCATGTACTTTTACAGCGCCGATGAAGCTTTGGCCATTCGGCTCAAGGGTGGGTTGATTTGGCTATAACATTAGGTTATTCCATTGGCGCCAACAAATACTGCAAATCATCTGCCTCTAAGCGGCCACCGGTGGACACATCGTTGGCGAAGATATTGTTTAATAGCATTTGCTTTTTTTGCTGTAGATGGATGATCTTTTCTTCTACGGAGCCGCGGGTAATTAATTTATAGATAAAGACCGCTTTGTTTTGTCCTATGCGATGGGCACGATCGCTGGCTTGGTTTTCGGCGGCGGGGTTCCACCATGGATCGTAATGGATCACGGTATCGGCAGCTGTTAGGTTTAAGCCCGTACCGCCCGCTTTTAGACTTAGTAAGAATAACGGCACTTCGCCATTCTGAAAGCGGCTCACCGGGGTTTGTCGGTCTTTGGTGCTACCTGTTAATAAAACATAGGGAATATCCAGCTTTTTTAATTCCGGCTCAATTAAACTCAACATACTGGTGAAGGTGGAAAATAACAATATTTTACGACCTTCTTCTATCATTTCGGGTAAAACCGACAGCAAATACTCTAATTTAGCCGATTGGGCAATATTCTGTGCCGAGACTAATTTGACTAAGCGGGGGTCACAACACGCTTGGCGCAGTTTTAACAGGGCATCTAAGATCTCAATATGGCTTTGTGCAAAACCCTTTTGCGCCAGTATTTTTTGTATTTTGTTACCCACACTCAAGCGTATGCTTTCATAAAGAGTTGCTTGTTCTTCGTTCATGTCGATTAATTGTATCATTTCATTTTTTGGGGGTAAGTCGGCAGCAACAATGCTCTTGGCGCGGCGTAATAAAAAGGGTGCAATGCGTTTTTGTAAGGCTAATTTTCGAGCCGTATCGTCGTCTCTTTCAATAGGTTGTCTGAATAATTTATTAAATGATTTCTGATTGCCTAAATAACCAGGTAATAAGAAGTGGAATAAAGACCACAGTTCGCCCAGATGGTTTTCCATGGGCGTGCCAGTTAAACATAAACGATGTTCGGTTTTTAATTGGGTGACTACAGCAAAGGCTTTGGTATTGGCGTTTTTTATCCACTGTGCCTCATCTAGAATGATGTAATAATAAGATAATTGTTCTAGCAAGGGCTGGTCGTGCAATATAACGGAATAAGTGGTTAAAATGATATCATGTTGTTGCAATATTTCTTTTTCGCTAGGGCGCTCGCTTCCCTGCAGTATTGCTACGCTTAAACTGGGGGTGAACTTTTTGATTTCACTGTGCCAATTGTTCACCAGACTGGTGGGTGAAATAATTAAGATCGGTTTCTTAGCACGACCCGCATCTTTTTCCATGGCCAAATGTGCCAAGGTTTGCACCGTTTTACCTAGCCCCATGTCGTCAGCCAGAATGCCTGCTAAACTGTGTTTTCTTAAGAATTGCAACCAAGTCAAGCCTTCTAATTGATAGTGTCTAAGTTCTCCTTTAAAACTATCCGTGGGCTGCAAAATCTCTTTGGATAATGGGAAAGCATTCCATTTTTGACTGAGATATTGCAACTCGGGTGGTATCTGCCATTGTATATCGGGCAGAGAAAAGTTTTCTTTATGACCTATGAGTTGCGAAGCGAATAGAGCGTTGATAGGCAATTCATTTTCTTTCAAATAAGTTTTGTCGTATATTTCCGTTAGAGTAAGCAAAATAGTTTGGAAGCGATGCATAGGGATCGCTATTTTTTTGCCACCGTCTAGAGTGAGTTCTAATGATTCATTGGGGTCTAGGTCTAAAATATCGTTTAAGTTGGAATTTGCATAATCAGTTTGCAGCAGTTTTGCCAGTATCGGAATTAAATTGATTTTTTCGTCGTCGATCGTAATACCGACCTCTAAAGAAAACCAATCTTTTTTAGTATCTTCTTTAATTTCCCCATACCAATCGTCGTAAACGACGGCGGGGGCGTAGATAAAGCTTGGGTCGTAAACGATGTCCCACCCTAAGGGAGGCAATTCCTGCTCTGCCGAGGCTAGGAAATGGGCGACATCGGTTTTGCTATCGCCTAGATGGTAATAGTGTGCGTAGTCTTTTTTCACAAAAATATGGCCTTTTTCATCGAAACGGTAAACACTACGCTCGTTTAATTGCTGTAGATAATTTTTTTCAATATCCCATTGCCTAGGATAAACAAACAATGTGTCGGCTTCTAAGTCATATAAATTGTGTTCATAGGTATCGGGATAGCAAGACACGGCCTCATAGTGAAAGGTAACACAGGCATAACTGTAATTAGATTCATAACGGTGATAGCGCGCTACCGTGGAGTTGGAAGACAATATGCGCGAACTGTCTGTACTGTATAAAGTGAGCGTTGCGTTGGGTGTTACGACACGCTGTTCAATCTTGTTGGCGACCGGCAAAGGGGGCAGCTGGTGTGCCAGAGCCCAAGCATCAAAAGCGCTTTTTAAAAATTCGCCTTGGTCCGGATAATAAATTGGCATCATCAAACAGTGTTTTAGAGTTTCAATGGATAAACTGGTGTTAATGGGACTTACTTGTTGCGTTTCTGCGTTGTAACATAAGAAGGGTGTGACTGGCCACAGCGACACTACGGCATTGCCTTGTGTGTGTGCCAAATACTTAAAACCGCCGTGGCTTAAACGATGCCAATCTAAGTGTATTGTTTCGACTTCTTCTTTCCAGGCTAAGGGCTTTGTGGTTGCTTGCCAAAAAGCACGGTCTGTTTGGATCATCGTGCGAATCATATCTATAGGCGTATCGGGATGTAAGCGATAGCGCTCACCCAGATCTTCGTAGTTGTGTACGTGACAATGCCTCAGTTGTTTTAATAAGATGACATCCGTGCTGGTTAAGAGAGCTAAGTCACGCATATCGGTTAATTTGGCCATTTTAATGGCACTTAGACTGTAGCCACCCTTCTTGAGCGCTTTGCTTTGATACAAGTCCACAAATAGGTTCTGTGGTTTTTCTTCCTCAAAGCCAAAAGAAAATACATACAATAATACTTCGTCTTGAGGATGCTCTTTTAAAGAATATTTTTTTGAATCTGGCGTGTAAGTTTCGTCTAACCACGTTTCCCACACTTGATAACGCGCTTTTTCAAATCCAGCGTAATTGCGTATGGCTGTATCCATATTAGCTTCCAACTGATATAAAACAGCAGCCACGTGCCTACAATTAAATCCCATGCTACAAGAGCAAGTGCCGATGATGTTACTGCGTGTGTGTTTTGAAGGCTCCAACACGATGTTTACACGATAGGTTTGCGCGCCTTGGCCCTGTACGGTTGCCCCCACGGCTTGGCCACTGCGAAAGGTTAACTTAGACACTTGCTTGTGTAAAAACATTTCACGGCCATAACTGACGCATCCCGGGGAAAAATGTTTTTTAAACAGTGTATTGATGTCAAATTTTTCTGGCATGAAAATTAGTCTCCGTTTGTCATTTCGACACGACACTTTTTTGTAATTCTATGATTTCTTGGATGCCTTTTTCTGCCAATAACAGCATTTGTTCGAGATCGCTGCGGCTAAAAGCTTCTCCTTCGGCCGTGCCCTGAATTTCTATAAAGCGACCTTCTTCATCCATGACTACATTTAAGTCCGTTTCGGCTTGACTGTCTTCAGTATACTCTAAATCGAGTAAAGCTTGTTGATTGTGTAAACCCACCGATACCGCCGCAACCCAATGAGTCAAAGGGGATTCGTTTAAAACTTGGCGTTTGCGCAACAGCGCAATAGCGTCGTATAAGGCCACGCAGCTGCCGCTGATAGCAGCGGTGCGTGTGCCACCATCGGCTTGGATGACATCGCAATCTAATTGTATGGTGTTTTCACCCAGCAAAGATAGATTAACAGCGGGGCGCAGCGCGCGGCCTATTAAACGCTGAATTTCCACTGTACGCGCACTTTGTTTGCCCCTAGCGGCTTCGCGGTCGTTGCGTTCGTGCGTGGCTCTAGGCAATAAGCCATATTCGGCGCTTAACCAACCCTTACCACTGCCCTTTAAGAAGCGTGGCACGCCGCTAATGATGCTGGCATTGCAGAGGACCTTAGTATCGCCGTATTCGACTAATACCGATCCTTCGGCGTGTTTGGTATAGGAACGGGTAAAGCAGATAGGACGTAATTCATCGTAGGAGCGGTCATGGGTACGCATGGATAAACCTCGTTTAAGAAAATGATTGTATTATACGCAAATTGTGGGATAAAAAGCCAGTGATTGAGTGACTAGATTTAAAACGCCAGGTCTGTTACCTTAAGTAAAAATTTAAGGTGTAGTTATGATACGCAGTATGACGGGTTTCGCGCGCCATGAGTTGGCGCATCCACAAGGGGTTCTGTCTTGGGAAATCAGGGCGGTGAATCATCGTTTCTTAGACATTCAAATGCGCCTGCCTGATGCCATGCGGCTGCTGGAAATGCGCTTTCGTGAGGTGATACGCCAGTATATTGAACGCGGCCGTATCGATGTAACTTTGAAACTACAATGGTCTATAGATAAAACAGGCACTTTACGCTGCGATGAAGCACGCCTTAACGCTTTATTGACCACTGTAGAGCGTATTGAGGCTTTATCGCCTTTTGCGCACAGTGCTCCTTCGCTGGATTGTTTGTTGATGTATCCGGGCATTATTAATGAAGTAGAAATCGATGTTGCACAAATCGAAACCGTGGCTGTAGCCGCTTTAGAACAAAGCTTAAAGACTTTAAATGGCAGTCGCCAAAGAGAAGGCGAGGCTTTAAATCTAGCGATTATGGATCGTTTGCACAAGGTGGACACGCTGGCTAAGGAAGTGGGGCTACGGCAGCCGGAACTATTACAACATCAACAAGCGAAGTTGCTGGAACGTTTGCAACAAAGCCCAGTACAAGGCGATGCGCAGCGCCTAGAGCAAGAATTGGTATTTTGGGCGCAAAAGATTGATAATAGTGAAGAAGTCGATCGGTTATTAACGCATGTGACCGAAGTCCGACGTCTACTACAGCAAACGGGTAGTGTGGGTAAAACTTTAGACTTTATGATGCAAGAGCTTAATCGTGAGGCCAATACCATGGCTTCAAAATCCTTAGATAGCCAGATTTCTAAGGCAGCGGTTGATCTGAAAGTGCTCATAGAACAAATGCGCGAACAAGTTCAAAATATTGAGTAGCGGATAATATACTCACTCACAGCAGTTGATTTTTAGGCGAGGCGCCAAGCTCTCGAGCACCAGGAGTGACGTACTATGCGATATACTGGGGGGCGAGATGGGCGAAGGCAACAAAGCCTAAGAATCAACTGCGAAGAGTATATCGCTGCTATCTCAAATGAAAACCCCGAATGATGGGAATAAAGGAGAAGGTTCAGTGAACGGTGTCAGCCCAATCAAAGCTCGATTTTTAATCTGCCGTACTTACAAGAATGGGCGTTATGGCTATGGTATGAAAGAAGCCCATTACAAATCAGCAGAGCTCCGGGATAGACTAATGCTCATGGTGGTTGTGTGTTATCAATTATTAGTGATTTTAGGGCAAGAGGGTGAAGCCATTGGAAAGGTAGCCGCACTGTGGGGTAGTAAAAAATAATAATGTTAAATGTTAGGGGATTATAAAAATGTTTAGTATAACAGGATATAAAGCGCCAGGTGTAGTTGGTTTAGCAGGGATATCATTAGCGCCAGTGGTGGCAGCGTTTAAGGATTTAGAAAAGGGCGTAGGGGCGAAAGAGATAGTCCCATCATTGTTAGCCCCTAGAGAGAGTTCAAAATGGACGGAATGGATATTAAGTGGTCATATAGGTAAATTTTTAAGCTGGGCGGGAGAGGGTTTAGCGAATATAGGAAAGGGGGCTAT
>JAJXVQ010000060.1 GCA_021782065.1 Pseudomonadota bacterium | reverse complement strand
ATAGACCCCCGCTTTGGCGCAGCTGGCTGTAGTATAAAATTAAAAAAGCGCAGTCTGAGTGAAGATGGTGCTTTTATGCGGGGATGTATCTCAATTCGTTTAAAGTCGCAGCAATCAGCAACGGATTCGGTTTCGAAAATTAAAAGTAGTGGAGTGATGACCGAGACATAAACAGGCCCTAGCCTTACTTGAACCATCATGGCTGATTCCGTCAGCCATGATGGTTCAAGTGAATGGGGGGGAGTAGTTACTAAAAAACAAAATTACCTCTTTTATTTGAAGTGCATTGAATGTAGAATGTAAGTAG
Source organism: Pseudomonadota bacterium (assembly GCA_021782065.1). The sequence goes on along the minus strand of JAJXVQ010000060.1, from coordinate 6,827 downwards.
AGATTTTATCATAGACAAACAGTATCTGGAGAAATTAAAGATGGCACCCGATGAGACAAAAAAATTTGTAAAAGAAATTTTTAAAAATACGGTTGAGAATATGGATGCTACAGAAGAAACATATGCCCACTATTTTTCTCAAGATTACATTCAATATGTAGACGGAAAAACATTGGACTATAATGGTTTTATTGCGCATATGAAAACGCAGAAAAATGTTATGAAATCGGCTAAAGTAACTTTTAAGTATATTATTGTAGAGGGAGATACAGTTGCTACCGTCCATCTTGTTAGCGGGATTAAAAAGGACGGTGGTGTCATTGAAGCTCAGGTAAATGCATTATTTAAGATTAAAAATAAAAAAGTCGTTTTGTGTGACGAACTAACTCATCTTATCAAAGGAGAAAAATCAGATAGGGATTTAGGTTCACGCCATTAGAGCAAGATCTACCCGCCCTAGGCCTATAGATCCAAGCCCAATCATTTGGAAAAGGATGCGACTGCAAGCTAGATTAAATCGGGTATCTTTATGCGGGTAAAAAATACTTGGACCAGTGCGCGGTGGCACAGATCCAGCTATTTTCCCACAAATTTTGCGGCGCGCTTTTCTAAAAATGCGGACACTCCCTCTGCTTTGTCTTTAGTCGCTGCACTTTGTGCGAACAATAGGGCTTCTAATTGCAGCGCATCGGTTAGGGGTAAATCGTAACCTTGATGAATAGCTTCCATGGTACGTCGTAATGCTATAGGCGCTAAGTGTCGTAATTGTCGTAAATACTCTTTAGCGGCCAATAATAAAGTATCTGCAGAGTGTAAGGCATTCACCAAACCCCAAGCATGTGCTTCCTCAGCGGCTACAGTGCGGCCCGATAAACACATATCTAGCGCGCGACCTTTGCCCACTAAACGCGGTAAACGTTGTGTGCCGCCAAAACAAGGAATAACCCCTAATTTAACTTCGGGTTGCGCAAAACGTGCTTCAAGGCTCGCAAAACGCAATGTGGCTGACATGGCCAATTCACAACCACCACCCAAACAAAAACCATTGACGGCAGCTAATGAGGGTTTATCTAAATTTTCTAAGCGGTCAAAAACATGTTGTCCATGACGCGCAAAGTCATACGCACTGTTAGCATCTAACTCGGCTAAGCGACGTATGTCTGCACCGGCACAAAACGCTTTTCCCGCACCGGTTATCAATAGGCTATAGGTTTGGCTGTCTTTTTGCGCCTGGCCGATAACGTGTAACAATTCTTCCAATAACTCGGCGCTTAATGCGTTTAATTTATCGGCGCGGTTTAAGGTAATGCTTAAGATCCCGTCTTGACCTAAATCGGTCAATACATTTTGATATGACATTGTTTACTCCATCTCACGTAATAAATCTTTGGCAATAATAACCCGCATGATCTCATTCGTGCCCTCTAAAATTTGATGCACGCGCAGATCGCGCAGATACCGTTCTATAGGATACTCGCGTAAATACCCATAACCGCCGTGTAACTGTAGCGCCTCATTACACACAGTAAAACTGGTATCCGTGGCCAGTTGCTTTGCCATGGCCACATAGACAGGCGCCTTACTGTCTTTTGCATCCAAAGAACAGGCCGCGCGATAAACCGCTAAGCGTGCCGCCTCCAGTTGAGTATACATATCAGCCAACCTAAATTGAATGCTTTGGAACTCATTTAGGCGTTGTTTAAATTGTTCTCGTTCATGCGTGTAGCGGCGCGTTAGATCGAAGCACTGTGTAGCACCGCCTAGAGAACAAGCGGCTATGCCTAAACGACCATTGTTTAAAGCAGATAAAGCAATGTTAAAACCCTGGCCTTCTTCGCCAATGCGGTTTTCTATAGGTACACGACAGTTTTCAAAGAACAACATGGCTGTGGGTTGACTGTGCCAACCTAATTTCACTTCCTTTTTACCCATTGAAAAACCAGGCGTATCTTTTTCTACGACGATGCAACTAATCCCTTTAGCACCTTCTTCCCCAGTACGCACCATGCAAAGGTAGATCTCACTAACGCCCGCGCCCGATATAAAAGCTTTACTACCATTTAAAACATACTGATCCCCGTTGCGTGTAGCGGTGGTTTTAAGATTGGCAGCATCGGATCCCGTAGAAGGTTCTGTTAAACAATAACTTGAGAAATGTTCTAGGGATGTTAATTTCGGAACAAAACGCTGGCGTTGTGCTTCTGATCCAAAACGGTCAATCAAACCAGTTACCATGTTGTGTATAGACAAATAAGCAGCGGTGGAGGGGCAGGCCTTGGCCAAGATCTGGAAAATCAAAACGTAATCTAAACGCGTTAATTCGCTGCCGCCTACATCACTGGCAATACAAATACCGGCCAAACCCAATTGTGCCGCATGACGTAACACTTCTTTGGGAAAGATGTTTTTTTCATCCCAGAGTGCTGCCTGTGGCATCATTTGTTCTTGCATGAAATCAAAGACCATATCTTGCATGGCAATTTGTTCTGGAGTTAAGCGAAAATCCATGATTTAAAAACCTTATACGCTATAGCAATAGCTTATTGTAGCGGGATTGGAGGTAAAATGCGACACGGGTATGTATTTCTGTGTTGTAGCAATTCCACGCGCGGGTTGTTTGCCGCATAAAGAACCGTTTTTCTATACAACTAAGTCTTTCCGTCTCAAATTAGCCCATTTTTTAACCATGCCTTGTATTAGACCCTGGCTTTGCAGTACGATAGTTCTATTCAATCAAATAATATGAAATAACGACATGGCTATCATCGACCGGCGCGGTTTTCGCTCGAATGTGGGTATTATCATCGTCAATGCGGATAAAAAGGTATTATGGGCGAAAAGGTGTGGACAGGAGGCATGGCAATTTCCGCAGGGCGGTGTCCATCCAGGAGAGACGCTGGAACAAACTTTGTTTCGCGAATTGAACGAGGAAGTAGGACTGAAAGAGACCGATGTAAAAATCATCAGCGTCACCGATCGCTGGTTGTATTATCGTTTGCCACAAGACTTAATTCGTTATCATTCTAGGCCCTTATGCATAGGGCAGAAGCAAAAATGGTTTTTGTTAAAGTTATTGGCAGACGACACACATATCAGCCTAGAACAACCCGGCCATAAAGCAGAATTCGACAATTGGCGTTGGGTATCATATTGGTATCCCATTAAACATGTTATTGCCTTTAAACAGAAGGTTTATATTAAGGCCCTTAAAAACTTTGCACCATTTGTGTTGGATGAACCCCCATGTTAGCCGTATTGTGGCATATTGCGCAAGAAATCGATTTGGCTGGCGATTGACCTAGTGCATTGCCCATCGTTGCGTGCGTGAGGCTATGCAAGCGCATCTGTGTCGAATTTATTGGATCGATCTGAAGCGCTAGCAGTATGCTCTGATGAGTATGAATGCGGGTATTCTGTTGCGTATTAAGTGGATTATACGTACTATACCGTAATGAATGTGCTAAAGCATGGGTGCAGCGTGTATTAGTGTTGAACAATACCGCCCTAATCCGCAGAGAAGTTGAAAAGTTGTTGGAGGAGGCGGGTTAATTCGGGCGAGGAAACGATGATAAAGAAAAATATAGAACATAGCCATGAGGCGGACGATATACAAGAGCGTTTATCCATTAAACCTAAACGTAATTATTTACGCGACTGGATCTACGGCGGCATCGATGGCGCTGTAACTACTTTTGCTATAATCTCTGGGGTAAAAGGGGCACATTTGGCAACCAGCGTTATTCTTATCTTAGGTTTTGCCAACGTGATTGCCGATGGCTTTTCCATGGCAGCCGCAAACTATTTGGGCACGCGTTCAGAAAAAGATGAATATGATTTTTACGAACATTATGAACGTCAGCAAGTCCGGCATATTCCGCAGGGTGAAGCAGAAGAAGTGCGGCAAATTTATAGGCATAAAGGATTTTCTGGCATAGCCTTAGAAAAAACTGTAGAATTGATCACGGCGGATGAAGATCGTTGGGTAGAAACGATGATGCAAGAGGAATATGGACTAAGTCCTGTATTGCGATCGCCTTGGAAATCCGCTTGGGCTACATTTTTATCCTTTATGCTGTGTGGCTTGTGCCCCTTAGTGCCATTTTTATTGGCCGTATCTAATCCCTTTCTCTGGTCTATGTTATCGGTAGGCATTGTTTTTCTAATTGTAGGCGCTATGAAAAGTTTGGTCTCTATTGAGCCCATGTATAAATCCGCGCTGGCAACCTTGGCCATAGGCTCCGTTGCAGCTGTACTGGCGTATGGTGTAGGCGTATTGTTACGAGGATTGGGGGCCACATGATTCTGCATTTTATTGCACTGTACACCGTAGTAGGCGCTTTAGTAGGGGTAATAGCCGGATTATTAGGTTTGGGTGGCGCCATTATAGTCTTGCCTTTTTTAGTGTGGCAATTGCCAGAAGTAGGGGTTTCTCATCAGATACTCATGCATGCTGCGGTGGCAACTTCTTTAGGCTTAGTCGTGTGTTCGTCATTGGTGTCTGGTTTCAATCACCACCGTTATGGCAATGTACAGTGGCCGTTGGTACGTAAAATGTTAATAGGGTTAATAATGGGGGCTTTATTGGGAATCTTTATTGCTAAACATATTCCCAGCAAAGCATTGCAATTATTCTTCGGCTTTTTTGTGTTATTCGTTTCTTGGTCCATGGCATTTCCTAAGAAGCAAGTTAAAAACAGAATCATGCCCGAAGGGATGCATTTAAATGTAGTGAGCACCATTATAGGTGTTTTATGCATTTTGCTGGGTGTGTCGGGCGGTAGCTTATTGGTACCTTATTTTAATCGCTGTAATGTGCCTTTACGCCATGCCATTGCTACGGCATCCGTCTGCACTTTCCCGGTAGCCTTAACGGGCGTAATCCTATTGATGTTATCTACACCCAGCAATTTAGCGATGCCTAAAGACAGCATTGGTTATGTCTACTGGCCAGCCCTATTGGGTTTGGTATTGCCGTGCATTCTTTTGGTTCCTGTAGGGGTACGGTTGGCGATGCGTTTAGAAGTAAAACTGATACGCCGCATTTTTGCCGCTCTGTTGTTTTTAATCGGCACTGATATGATCTATGGGGTAGTCATGGCGCTAATATCTTTTTTTGCAAGGATACTATAAATGATCCATTATCCACAGATTGATCCCATCATATTAAACATAGGACCGCTGGCAGTGCGGTGGTATGGCTTAATGTATTTATTAGGTATTTCCTTGGGCTGGTGGTTATTGCACAGGCGCTGCCGCGATCAGGATTATGGCTTTTCTAAAGAAGAAGTATCGGATCTTATTTTTTATGCCGCTTTAGGCGTAGTTATTGGCGGACGTTTAGGCTACATCTTATTTTATGACACAGCCCTCATCTGGCAGGCGCCCTTGAATATATTAAAAGTGTGGCAGGGAGGAATGTCATTTCACGGTGGCCTCTTAGGGGTATTAGCAGCGTGTTGGTTGTTTTGTCGTAAATATCACAAGGCCTTTATGGTGGTGATGGATTTTATTGCTCCAGTCGTTCCCATAGGTTTAGGCTTTGGGCGGCTCGGTAATTTTATCAATGGGGAATTATGGGGCAGAGTGACCAACGTACCCTGGGGCATGGTTTTTCCGACCGGCGGCCCCTTTGTGCGGCATCCATCACAATTATATGAGTTTTTATTAGAGGGTGTGGCTTTATTTTGCTTATTGTGGTGGTACTCTAGCCTTAAGCCTCCACGCATGGCGGTATCGGCCTTATTTTTAGTAGGTTATGGCGTGGCGCGTATCTTTTGCGAATTCTTCCGCATGCCGGATGTGCAACTGGGCTTTATTGCCTTTCATTGGTTGACCATGGGGCAATTGTTAACCTTTCCAATGGTTATTTTGGGCGTTATTCTGTGGAGGTATGCGCATATTAGGTCCATTCAGTAAAAGCTTGGGCGCTTAAAGGGGAAAAGAGGATTAAAATTAGAAAGGTAAAATTGCATTTATATAAAATGTATGAAATAATAAAAAACTCTAATTTTTTGGTTTTATTCAATAATGGATCATACAGCTCTAAAAGCGCGCTTAGCGGTAGCTTTGGCTCCGGGTTTGTCTTTGCGGTCTTGGCAGGGGATCGCAAAAAAAGGTCTAGCTGCCGAGGAATTCATCAATGGTGGTATGCGTTTGTGGCGAAGTTTGGCCTTAAATCCCAGCACCATGGATTATTTAACCACCTTACCTTGGGCGCTCATAGATGAATGCCTATCTTGGCAAGATAGCAGTAGTCATTGCCAAATTTGTTTTGCCGAAGATGCGCTGTATCCCGAATTGCTCAAGACTATCCATGTACCGCCGAAGCTATTATTCTTACAAGGCCGCAGCGAGTTATTACACAGACCGCAATTGGCGATTGTGGGTAGTCGTAACCCCACTATCACGGGGTGTGAATGGGCCAGGCATTTTGCGCGCGGATTGGCGGCTTTAGGGTGGGTGATTACCAGTGGTTTAGCGCAAGGCATTGATGGTGTAGCGCATAGCGGCGCTTTAGAGGCTAAGGGGCAAACAATCGCGGTCTTAGGCACGGGCTTAAAAAGCATTTATCCTAAGCGTCACCAAAGGTTGGGCGATGATATTGTGCAGACAGGTTTATTGGTCTCTGAATATCCACCTTCTACGCCACCCTTGCCACAGTATTTTCCGGCACGCAATCGCATCATCAGCGGTTTGGCAGTGGGGGTATTGGTAATAGAAGCTACACTGCAAAGTGGCTCGTTGATCACGGCTCGTTTCGCCTTGAATGAAGGACGCCAGGTGTATGCTTTGCCTGGGTCACTGCACAATCCTTTGAGCAGGGGATG
>JAJXVQ010000059.1:6172-7187 GCA_021782065.1 Pseudomonadota bacterium | reverse complement strand
GCTATTCCCTGCATTCAAAGCGGCCTTGGATGCTAAGCCTACAGCCCAAACAACGCCTACAAGAAAATAATCTCCATTGAACACCAAAGCTAGAGCGGCCACGCCCTCTAGCTGCCTTGTTTCTATACCCAACTTACCCGCTTTACACACATAGCAAAACTCCCCAATTTAAGCTAGAATAATGGCCGCTTAGGGTTATCTACAAAATACAAGGGGAATACCATGCCAGAACAAAAAATAAACAGTTTATCCACCTTAACAGTGGGCACGCATACCTACCACTACCATAGCCTGAAAGCTGCCGAAGACGCCGGTTTGGGCCAATTTCACAAACTCCCCGTCTCCTTAAAAATATTATTAGAAAACTTATTGCGCTTCCAACAAGACCACAATGCCGCCAAAGGCATACACGCCATGGCCGCTTGGTTAGACAAACGCCACAGTGAACAAGAAATTGCTTATAGACCCGCTCGCGTTTTGATGCAAGACTTTACCGGGGTTCCGGCTATAGTCGATCTCGCCGCCATGCGCGATGCCTTGCATCGTTTGGGTGGCAATGCCGCTAAGATTAACCCCTTAATTCCTGTAGATTTAGTCATTGATCACTCCGTACAAGTAGACAGTTACGCTCAAGCATTGTCTTTTCTACACAATGTAGACGAAGAAATGAAACGCAACATAGAACGCTATACTTTTCTAAAATGGGGTCAACAAGCCTTTGAAAATTTCCGCGTAGTTCCGCCCGGCACCGGTATCTGCCATCAAGTAAACTTAGAATATTTAGGCAAAGTGGTTTGGACTAATACGGTCGATGACAAAACCTGGGCTTACCCAGACACCTTAGTCGGCACCGATAGCCATACGACAATGATCAATGGTTTGGGCATATTAGGTTGGGGTGTAGGTGGTATAGAAGCCGAAGCCGCCATGCTAGGGCAACCCATCAGCATGTTGATCCCAGAAGTCGTAGGCGTGCGTTTAACGGGTCGTTTAAAAGAAGGCATTATCGCAACCG
>JAJXVQ010000059.1:0-6162 GCA_021782065.1 Pseudomonadota bacterium | reverse complement strand
GATTTGGTATTAACCATCACCGAAATGTTGCGCAAACACGGTGTGGTGTCTAAATTCGTTGAATTTTTTGGTGAGGGTTTGCAACATCTGCCCTTGGCCGATCGCGCCACTATCGCCAATATGGCACCTGAGTATGGCGCAACGTGTGGCTTTTTTCCTGTAGATAAAGAAACGCTAGCTTATATGACCTTATCCGGACGCGATCCAGAGACTATTGCTTTGGCTGAAGCCTATACCAAAGCACAAGGCATGTGGCACGATGCTAACAGCCCTGAACCTCTATTCACTGAAGTGTTAGAGTTAGATTTATCGTCGGTAGAACCCAGCTTGGCTGGACCTAAACGTCCACAAGACCGGGTTGGACTTTCCAATCTGGAAGCAGCCTTCAAGAGTAACTACCCACAAGCAAGTTATGACGCTAAAAAAGAGGTATTACAAAATGGCGCGGTTGTAATTGCCGCCATTACCAGTTGTACCAATACCTCCAATCCATCGGCCTTGATTGCCGCCGGATTATTGGCACAAAAAGCCTTAGCACATGGCTTAACACAAAAACCGTGGGTAAAGACTTCTCTAGCCCCCGGCTCTAAAGTGGTCACCGATTATTTAGAAAAATCTGGTTTGCAAACCCCGTTAAATGATTTAGGCTTTAACTTGGTCGGTTATGGGTGCACCACGTGTATAGGAAATTCCGGCCCGTTAGAAGAACACATAGAAAAACAAATTCAGGAACAAAATTTAATTGTATCCGCGGTGTTGTCGGGCAATCGTAATTTTGAAGGTCGTATTCATCCTTTGGTTCAAGCCAGTTGGCTGGCCTCCCCCCCTCTAGTGGTCGCTATGGCACTCGCTGGAACTGTTTGCATAGACTTGAATAAAGATCCTCTAGGCCATGACGCACACGGTAAAGCCGTTTATCTCAAAGACATTTGGCCCACTCAACAAGAAATTGCCGATGTAGTCAAGGCGGTGGTTACCAAACAATTATTTCATAAAGAATATGCCGATGTCTTTACGGGCGATGAACATTGGAAAAAGCTCAAAACCAACGACAGCAAAGTTTATGCTTGGGATAAAAGTTCTACCTACATTCAAAACCCACCTTATTTTACAGGCTTATCATTAACAGACAAACCGGATAGCGGCAATATCAAAGATGCGCGTATTTTAGCAATATTGGGTGATAACATTACGACGGATCACATTTCACCTGCGGGTAGCATTAAAGCAGACAGTCCTGCGGGCTTGTATCTCAAAGAACATGGCATCACCGTTAAAGATTTTAACTCTTATGGCGCACGCCGCGGTAACCATGAAGTGATGATGCGCGGTACCTTCGCCAACATTCGTATTAAAAATGAAATGGTTCCCGGAGTGGAAGGCGGTTATACCCTACACTATCCTAGCCATAAACAATTTTCCATTTACGATGCCGCCATGAAATATCAAACAGAAAGAACACCTTTGGTGATCATCGCCGGTAAAGAATATGGTACAGGTTCATCGCGCGATTGGGCCGCTAAAGGACCATTATTGTTAGGTATCAAAGCCGTGATTGTGGAAAGTTTTGAACGCATACACCGTTCTAATTTAGTGGGCATGGGTATTTTGCCTTTAGAGTTTATGCCAGGAGCGACGCGCAAAACATTGAACATTACGGGTGATGAACTTATCAGCATCGATGTGCCTGCACAATTAACGCCTAGAATGCATGTAACAGTAAACCTACAACGCGCTACGGGTGAAAAGTTGGCATTTAAAGCGCTGTGTCGCATCGATACCGATGATGAAATCCACTATTATCGTCACGGCGGCATATTGCAATATGTTTTAACGCAATTAGCTAAATAATTTTTTTAGGAGTAGCAAATGTTATCATTGACTGAGCTTACCGCCATCAATCCCGTTGATGGCCGTTATGCTGCGAAGGTAGCACCTTTGCGACCCTATTTATCCGAAGCCGCTTTATTTCGATATAGACTACAAGTTGAAATTGAATGGTTTATTTATTTGTGTAACGCTAAAGAAATCAGCGAGCTACCGCCTTTAGATAAACCCACTTGCGAACTGTTACGCAGTTGGTATCAGCGATTTAACTGCGACGATGCTGTTGCCATTAAAGATATAGAGAAAAAAATCAATCACGATGTCAAAGCGGTTGAATATTTTCTGAAAGAAAAAATGGCGACTGTAGCGCATCTAAAAGCGAAGCAAGAGTTTGTACACTTTGGCTGTACCTCCGAAGACATCAACAATGTCGCTTATGCCTTAATGTGGCAGGCAGCCATTCGTGAAACGCTACAACCTCAATGCGCTGCATTGTTAAAACATTTACAATCGTTGGCAAAATTGGCCGCAGCTACACCCATGTTGGCGCGTACTCATGGTCAAGCCGCCTCCCCTACTACCTTGGGGAAAGAGTTGGCCAATTACAGCATGCGCTTACAACGACAAATGGAACGCTTAAATGCCATTCGTGTGCGCGCTAAATTCAATGGCGCTGTAGGTAATTACAATGCCCATCGCATTGCTTATCCAGAAATAGACTGGCCCAGTTTCAACCAAAATTTTATTGAAAAACACATGGAGCTGGATTGGAATGGCTATACCACACAAATCGAGCCGCACGACGACATCGTCGCCCTGCTGTATGAACTAACGCACCAAAACAGTATCTTCATCGATTTGTGTCAAGACATGTGGGCTTCTATTTCTCTAGGCTATTTCAAGCAAACCGCGGTTGCCGGCGAAGTAGGTTCTTCCACTATGCCACATAAGATCAATCCCATCGATTTTGAAAACGCCGAAGGCAATTTGGTCTTAGCCAATGCCCTGCAAACTGCCTTGGCACAACGATTGCCGCTATCCCGTTGGCAGCGCGATCTGGTGGATTCCACCTTATTGCGCAATATAGGCGTCTGCTTTGCCTACAGCTTTATAGCCTATCAAAGTTTACAAAAAGGCTTAGGGCGTTTAGCGGTGAATGAAGAAAAAATGATGACAGACTTAACAGCCCAATGGGACATTTTAGCCGAAGCCATACAGACCATTATGCGCCGTTATGACATCGCCGAACCTTACGAAAAGCTGAAGGAACTAACGCGCGGTAAGGCCTTAACGGAAGACAGTTTAAAAAGTTTTATCAATACGCTAGATTTACCAAAAAACGTTAAAAATCAATTACTTAATCTAAAACCCAGCGATTATATAGGCTATGCGCTAGAGCTTGCTATGGCCAGTAATTAGCTAATCCTTCATCTACCTGCTAAGCTTTAATACAGTAGTTTAGAGTACAGATAGATATAAGGAGCGCCTGGTCATGGAACAATATTTGGTTGTTTCAATCCTGGGACCCAATAATATTGGGATTTTAAATAGTATCTCAGCCCATATTAAAAAGCACCATTGCTGGATTGTACGATCCCACGTGACGGTGTTGGGTACCGCTTTTGGCATGCTATTGCAGATCAATGGCAAATGGAATCACATCGCTAAATTAGAAACCAGCTTTGATACCTTGGCTAAAAAATATGACTTTGCCATACGCACGCTGCGTTGTAATCCCACCGCTTACAGCGAAAGACTTATCACCTATAGCGTAGACATCATTACCACGCAACGCCCGGAAATTATCCCTACTTTAAGCCAATTCTTTATGCGTCAAAAAATCAATATCAGTGACATGCATTGCGAAAGCTTTGCAGCGCGTTTAACCTCCACCGAAATGCTCTCTTTAACAATGAAAATCCATATCCCCGCCGACATCTCCTTGGCAGACTTGCGCGAAGAATTCATCAACTTATGCGATGAATTAAACTTAGACGCCGTAATGGAGCCGGAGCGCGGAATTTAATATACTCTTCGCATTTAATTTTTAGGGCGGTTCGTGAAAACCGCCCCAATAAACCCATGTATTTATGCCGTGTTATTTGGGCACTAGCGGTGTTTGTTCAGTTTGCTGAATATGAGTAGGGCTCTCTACATCAACCCCTGCTTCTTTCTTCCTTCCAAAGAACCTACAAGAAGCATAAGCACCACCAAACACTAGGCCCATTATAATCAACGATGCAACGGCAGCTATAGTACCTATTGACCAGGGCTCACGACAATCCACTAACAAAGGATTTGAACTGTCTTCTGCAGTAGATTGCTTTGTTGCAGCATTTCTTACTGAAGTTGAGCCGGCTGCAGTTGATTGCACTGTCTCTGAATGTGGAGCATCGATTACTTGTTGAAAGTTTAAAACTTCAATGCTGGTAGTATTTTCTTTCTGACCACAATCCATACCCAGTAGAGCTTTATCTTCCTCTGAACTGGCATATAGTCTTTTACCAAAATCATTACAACGATAATCTGGATCGTCTATAACAAGTTCACTTAATTGGCTAATATCGACAAGAACGATTTGGCCCTTATTTTGGGCCATAAACGTTGCTACTTTTTCTGGCGATAGAATAAACATTTCACCGGTACTAGGCCGTGTAATCACAGGATAATTTGAATAAAGCCATTCGCCATTAGGAAGTTCCTGACTCAATGCACCTGCTGTAATAAGCGCATATCCTAGATCAGACACATTACTTACATCGCTTTCATCCTGAATGCCAATACGCGTATTATCTTCCGTGTTAATAATAAAAACTCGTGGACGCAAATAGGATTGAGGATTAGAGCCATTACTTTGACCAAAAGAAGACACCATCAATAAATTAGATGCTTTTACATTTTCCAAACCGGTACTATCCTCATCGCTAAATCCGCTGCTTTCTGAATCAAACTCTATTCTTTCCTGAACTATAACATCGATGAGATTATCACTTCGTGTAGAAGCATCCCCCCAATTAAAACCAGACAAAACTTGCACATTCTGTGCAGCTAAGTCCCCATTTAAATCAATGTTTTGACCGTCACGGTTATCAATATCTCTGATGATCACGACTTCACCATAGTGAGAATTTTGCTCTGCAGAACGTGCCAATATCAAGTCACGACGCTCCACCTGTCCATACTCACCAATAACTACATTTAGTTTAGATTGACGAATCTCACCTGCATTTTGGAATACGCAGAGTGGGTGCTGATCAATTATTGCTGCCGATTCTCCTTTGTTAACATACAGCGTACTCACTTTCTTGCCATCAGCTTGATCGACGACTATACCTTTTAGAACCAATCTATCCTCATTTTCACCCAATATATCTACGTGTTCTGCGCTGACCGCTTCAAGCCCATTGTCTAAGGTGTTGTATGGTGCAAAGTAAGGGGTAGTTTGTGTGCTGTATAAATTCTGATTAAAAATAAGATTTGCATTTACTATCGCAAGGCCTTCAGATGGTTCAGTACCACGGGGATATAGCGGCTGTTCCGTATCTAGGCAAACATTGTCATCGGGTATAACCGGGCCAATATTGAATAGAGTGCTATCACCATTTGTCGCAGCGCTGGCTGGATTGTGTCCGCTATATGCAGCAAGCAAACTGAATCTACCAACAGTGGCACAGGTAGCATTTAAACTACCTTCTTCTGTTATACATTCTGTTTTAGTTAAATTGATACGTGCCATCTTGGCTGTCAGAATTACTGGTTGCTCTGCGCTGTCTCTACCCTTTGTATGGGTATAAGTTTTAATCCCTTTCTCTTTATTCAAGGCAAGAAGATCACCTCCACCATCAAAACCTATGCCCTTAGTTTCTGTTTGAACAGCTTTTATTTGGCTAGTTGGAAAAAATACGTTTTGCGCTAAACTTTTTTGTTCTAGAGCCGTTAAAGAAACCTCTGGAATTTTATCTCGGGTAGCCAATGTCCTATCCCCAGTTGCTGATTTTTGTTTAGATTCTTTTTTTGCCCCTACAGGTTGCGGAAACAGGGTCAACAGCATTAATGTCGTCAAAGCCACAGAGGGCAGAATATTCACATGAGCACTGCGCTGCGTATGTGCTTGTGATTTCTTCTTTTTTCCTTGCGCAATTTTTTGTTGTGACGTTAATTTTTCAGATGGTTTCTTAACCAGAGGTGTTTCCATTCGTTTTTGACTATCAATCATAACTGAAGGTATTGGCGGCCTTTCTCTTTTTTCTTTTACTTGCTTATTGTGATATTGACCAATCTGTTCTCTATAGATATCTATTGAACGCTTCTCTTTTCCCATAATGTCCTCTCTAC
>JAJXVQ010000058.1 GCA_021782065.1 Pseudomonadota bacterium | reverse complement strand
CGCGATTCATAGGCGATAATACTTGTATATCTTGAATGGCGGAGCATTGATGATACCGTGGCAACCGCTCTACCACTAGGTTTATCACCGTTTCAAAGATAGCTTCTGGACTTTGTTCTGCAATCACATAAAAATCGGCTTCTTTTAAGCCATGCGCCACAGGCAAAATGCCTTGGTTAATCCGGTGTGCATTTAAAATAATCTGTGAATGCGCCACTTGTCTAAAGATTTCCGTTAAATGCACGGTAGCGATCGTTTCTGAAGCAATAAAATCCGCTAATACAGCACCAGGCCCCACCGAAGGCAATTGATCACTATCGCCCACCCAAATCACTGCTGCCGCTGTAGGAATGGCTTTTAACAATTGATACATCAGCGTTATGTCGATCATCGAGCTTTCATCGATGATAAACACATCGGCCTGTAATGGTTCTTCTTGATTAAACTTAGCCGCACGGGCAATAGGATCGATTTCTAATAAGCGATGTATCGTTTGTGCCGGGAAACCCGTTGTTTCCATCATACGTTTGGCAGCGCGCCCAGTAGGAGCGCATAAATTAACCGTTAAACGCGCTTTGTGAAATAGTTTTAATAAAGAATTCACTAAAGTCGTTTTACCCACCCCTGGGCCACCGGTGATGATCGATAATTTATGTTGTAAAACTTCTAGTAAAGCCTCTGCTTGCGAATCCGATAAACGAATGTGTATTTGTTTGTCTAACCAAGAAACGCTGTTCTTATCACTATTCCCTTGCCATGGACATTCGCCTTCTTGTAAGCGTGCAATTTCTCTAGCCACGCCTGCTTCGGCCCAATATAAGGCGCGCGGATAAACACAAGCCACTTCATCGACCAATTCCGCCACCCAGTGGCCATCGATGATACCTTGTTCTAAAGCCTGAGTGAGTATATCGTCGTTTAATGACAATAATTCTGCTGTAGCGGCCAACAAAGCTACACGCGGATAAGTACAATGCCCTTCCTGACAAAGCGTTTGTAATACATGATCGATACCTGCAATAGCACGTTCCACAGAATGTGGCGCAAAACCTAATTTTAAGGCCAGATCATCCGCGGTCTTAAAACCTATGCCATCCACATCAAAGGCCAAGGCATAGGGATTGGTTTTGATTTTAGCTATGGTACTCGCGCCGTATGTTTTATAGACGCGCATAGCTTTGGCTAAACCCACACCATGATCTTGTAAGAATAGAACGGCTTCGCGCGCCATTTTTTGATCTTCCCAAGAGTCCATCACCATTTGTAAACGTTGCTTGCCAAATTGCGGGATCTTAAGCAGTTCTTTAGGGCTGTGCTCGATTATTTCAAAAACGCGCGTACCAAATTTAGCCACCATTTTCTTCGCAAAATGAGCGCCTATGCCGCGCAGTAAACCCGAGCCTAAATAGCGCTCTATGCCAGCCAAAGTATCGGGTAAAATCACTTCTATGGCACTGACTTTAAGTTGTTTGCCGTATTTGCGATCGTTGACCCATTGTCCGCGACAATGTACATATTCACCTTCGCTTAAAGCACCTAATTCGCCGACGATGGTGACTCTGTCGCTGTCATTTTTAACCTTGATTTTAATAATAGAATAACCGTTTTCAGGGTTAAAAAAGGTAATGCGTTCTATGACTCCGGAAATTTGCTCTTCTGTATCTTGATTAGGATGAGACAATTCATTCATTATTTGGTTCCAACATGATGCCATTGTCTTCTGCTTTATAATTGGCTTCCCAATGCCACATGCCAAATTGCGTATGGCGATCGTAGATATCTCTGTGTTCTACTTTTTTTAGATATCTTGCTAAGCGCAATGAAAAGGGTAAACCCAATACTTCTATGGCTACTTTAATCAACCACATGGTGAGTGCCATAATAATTAAAGCTTCCGTGGGCATTAAGCCATAAAAAGCAAGGCTGGTAAAGACCGTTGTATCCACAGCAGAAGCAAATAGCGTGGACGAAACAAAGCGCGCCGCCATATGTCTACCCTGCCAGCGTAATTTTAGTTTTGCTAAGATATAGGCATTCAGAGGTTCTGCACAGAAATAGCTGATGATAGAAGCGATGATAACGCGCCATTCGAACGTCATTAAGGTATCGAATTCGCTATTATAAGGTGCAACATCTGGGCTAGGTAAATGCGTCACTAAAGATCCATATCCTAAAAACAATAAATTAAATAAAAATCCACACCAAATGGCACGTCGCGCTTCTTTATAGCCATAGACTTCGGTGATGGTGTCAGAAATGATGAAGGACAAAGGGAAAATCAAGGTGCCCGCGTCGGTCATGAATGGCCCTATTTGTATCATCCGAATATCAAACCAATTAGCCAGCAAAATAGTGACCGTATAAGTCATAACCAAAAACCATAAGACTTTAGTACCATGCGAGACTATGGTTTTTGATTCGGTCATTTTGATAATCTCCTGTCATAATAACTTCCAGAGCGGAACATTATAGCTCTTCGCTGGCCTGGTCCTGACAACGGTGATATCCCGTCGTGCTTATATGACTGGTTCAGCGACTAGGGCTCCTGTCACGTGACACCCAGCCATTCCTATTGCGCTTTGTGGCAAGTGAATTCATATCTATCTGTGCTATCAGAGTAACGGCCGGATCTATAACGTTGTCATTCTCGATACCCGGAGTACCGAGTACAGGCTCCGATCGGGAATCCAGTTTCGATTCAAGTTTTTTCTGGATCCCCGACTGCGGCCTCGCGGCCTGGTCGAGGATGACAAATGCGCGGGGGCCAAGCCTAAAGTTATCGTTATTAATAATGACTTTGGGCTCACACGTTGAAATCTTGCATCTTCATGTATAATGGGTATCTATACGTTACGCTTGAAGCTAGACACATAATATCCGATCCATCCTTAAGCTTGCAAATTCACCTGGATAAATCTATTCTTGTTCAATAATGACCTAAGGAGCTCCTCTGTGTTCAAATATAAATCACTAACCCCTGAAGTGTTACGCATTGTGCGCGATAAAGGCACAGAGCCGCCTTTTACCAGTGATTATGTCAATCCATTGCAACATGGCACTTATTTATGCCGCGCTTGCGGGAAACCCCTCTTTCGTGCTGACTCTCAATTTGACAGCCATTGCGGCTGGCCCAGTTTTGACGACGAATTACCAGGGCGTGTACTACGCGAAGCCGATGCCGATGGCCGTCGCACTGAAATTCTATGCCAAAATTGCCTAGCCCATTTAGGCCATGTCTTTGGCGGCGAACATTTAACAGCAAATAATCTACGCCATTGCGTCAACGGTTTAGCGATAGAATTTATTGCCAATGAAAAAGTTTTGGAAACAGAAGAAATCATCGTTGCCGCCGGTTGTTTTTGGGGCGTGCAATATTATTTAGAGCGTTTACCCGGCGTACTCAAAACCGAAGTAGGTTATAGCGGCGGCTCTTTAGAGCATCCCTCTTACGATGCTGTCTGCGGTCAAAAAACGGGGCACTATGAAGCGCTGCGCATTGTATTTGATAGCGATAAAACCGATTTAACCACAATCATCCAATACTTTTTTGAAATTCATGACCCTACTCAAAAAAATGGTCAAGGTCCAGACCTAGGCCCACAATATTTGAGCGCTGTTTTTTATTATGATGATAAACAAAAACGCTGTGTACAAGCTGTCATGGATGAATTACGTGCCATGGATTATGACCTCAGTACGCGACTATTACCCGTTAGTACTTTTTGGCCAGCAGAGGATTATCATCAACATTATTATCAACGTAAAGATGCAATACCTTATTGCCATCGTCATGTTGCCCGCTTTAAAAAATAGGAATCCTACGCAATGAAGAATGACACTGTTATATTACCGCTATTTAGTACCATTCAACCGGATGATATTGTCCCGCAAGTTAAAGCTTTTATAGAAACCGCTAACAAAATCATTGCTGAAATTTGCAAAACGTCTACACCGAGTTGGGACACAGTACTACAACCCTTAGAAGATTTATCCGCCAAAGAAGCGATATTGTGGGGACCTATACGACATTTAAATAATGTTGCCAGTACCCCTGAATTACGCGCCGCTTACGATGCAGCGTTACCTTTGTGGACAGAATATCATAATGCCATAGGCCAAAATGCTGCCTTGTGTAAGGTCATCACACAGATTAAAGAAAGTCCTGCTTTTAAAACCTTGAATAAGGCACAACAAACTGTCATCAATCATGAATTGCGAGACTTTCATTTGTCTGGCGTCGATTTAGACGACGAGAAAAAAGAGCGTTATCGCGATATTAGCGAACAACTCGCTACTCTTGCTTCAAAATTTGGCGCCAATGTATTAGATGCTACTAAAGCTTATACCCGGGCACTGCATAATGAAGAAGAATTATCAGGTTTACCTGCATGGCTAATAGAAGAAACCAAAAAGAAAAAACAAAAGTTTCCCGTATTAACATTGGCAACTCCTATCTACAGTGCCGTGATGCAATTTGCTGATCATAGACCACTAAGAGAAGATATGTATGTGGCTTATGTAACTCGAGCCTCCGAGGTGGGTCCATTTGCTGAGCAATGGGATAATGGTCCTATTATGCGCAAAATCTTAAAGTTAAGAAATGAATTGGCCCAACTGCTTTCATTTAAAAACTATGCTGAATTATCTTTAGCCACCAAAATGGCGCCCTCTACAATAGAAGTACTGAATTTTTTAAACGAGCTAGCGGAACAAGCTGCTCCCATTGCCAAAAAAGAAATGGCCGAATTAAAAGCATTTGCAAAAGAACAAAGTGGTTTATCCAAACTACAGCCTTGGGATAGAGCTTATTATAGTGAGAAGTTACAGCAACAAAAATATGCTTTCAGTAGCGAAGAGTTACGGTCTTATTTTCCTTTGCCAAAAGTGTTAGGCGGATTATTTGAACTCTTAGGAAAACTGTTTTCTATAGAATTATTGCCACAAGAAGACTTTGATCGTTGGCATGAAGATGCGCTACTGTATAAAGTACAAAATAAAGAAGGTCATGTGCATGGTTATCTTTATTTAGATTTATATGCTCGTCCTGGTAAGCAACAAGGCGCTTGGGCAGATGAATGCATACCTCGTTATCGTGATGCGAAGGGTACCTTACACTTACCCGTTACTTTTGTGGCTTGCAATTTTAGTCGTCCTGGTAGTGATACACCATCTTTGCTTACACACAATGACGTTATGACCTTGTTCCATGAATTTGGCCATGCCTTACATTATTTGTTAACCGAGATTGATGTGCCCAGTGTTGCAGGTACCAATGGCGTAGCCTGGGATGCGGTCGAATTTCCTAGCCAATTAATGGAAAATTGGTGTTGGTCTGAAACCGTATTAACAGCACTTTCTGGGCATTACCAAACAGGAAAAACATTGCCCAAAGCTTTATATGAGAAATTATTAGCCTCTAAATATTATCATTGTGGCCTTGATTTTGTACGACAATTGGAATTTGCTTTATTCGATTTTCGCATTCATTTGCAGTACAACGGTCAAAATCCAAAATGGATACAAACTACTTTAGATGCAGTCAGAAAACAAGTTTCGGCTACCCCTACTCCTAGCTATAACCGCTTTCAAAATAGCTTTACCCATATTTTTGATGGTGGTTATGATGCAGGTTATTATAGTTACAAATGGGCTGAAGTGTTATCTGCCGATGCCTTCCAACGTTTTGAACAAGAAGGTTTATACAATACTGCACTAGGGCAGGAATTTAAAGATAAGATCTTAAGCCGCGGCGGCTCGGAAGACGCCATGGATTTGTTTGTATCCTTTATGGGACGCAAACCAAAGATCGATGCGTTGTTGGTATCGTCAGGGATTAAGGATTAAACCCCTACAAAACCTGGCCACCATCGACTTCGAGCACTTTACCGGTGATCCAATTGGCTTCTTCGGACGCTAAAAATAATGCCATATTGACTATATCTCTAGGCTGACCCGCTCTGCCCAATGGAATACGACTCAAAAGAGTAGCCCATTGTTGTGGATTTTCAGCCTCGGTGGTTTCATTCATGCCCGCCGCAATCAGACCCGGAGCAATGGTATTTACCCGTATAGAATGAGGCGCTAAATCAAGGGCTGCATTTTGAGTCCATTTATTCATGCCTGCCTTCGATGCAGCATAGGCAATTCCTCTAGGTAGAGTCGTAGTAGAAGCAATAGTCGAAATATTGATTATACACCCAGCTATATTTTGCTCTATCATATTCTTAGCACACAGTTGTGATAAATATAATGGCGCAACGCTATTGGTTTGAAAAGCTTGTAGCATTCTTTCAGGGGTTAAATCCAATATTCTTTCACGACAGGACATCCCTGCATTATTAATTAAAATATCCACTCGCCCCAATTCGGAAATTGCTTTTTCAGCAAAAGCGGCAATGTTTTCCATCTGTAAAAAGTCAGCATAAAATGCAGTCGCTTTACGTCCTGTTTTCTCAATTGCCTTGACCGTTTCTTTGGCCCCAGCTTCATCATTGCGATAGCTAATCAGTACATCAGCCCCTTCCGTGGCAAAAGCTATTGCCATTTCACGACCCATACCACGATTTGCACCTGTAACAATTACTTTTTTGTTTAAGAATTTCATGTTATATACTCCACTTGATTTTTATTAATAGACACCCAAACTACTTTTAAATCTTTGTGCACCACCGCCGCGGCTAAATAGTCATCTGTTAGTATATGGCTATGAATTTGCCAATCGTATACATTAAAGGAAGCCGCATTGCAGGCTAATATAGTCGATACTGTTTCATCATCTACACTGACTTCACAGGCTTGTAAGGATAAACTTAATCCTGAACCTATGGTTTTTAATAAAGCTTCTTTGCGCGTCCATACATTAAAAAAAGCACGTTGTTGTGCTATGCCACTTAAAGCCTGAATTTGTTTAGCTTCATTTACCGTGAAAAAACGCGCGGCTATAGAATCAACTTCTATAGTACGCGTCATATGTTCTACATCTACTCCTAATGGGTGATGATACCCTATGCCTATTAAAACACGATCGTCGCTATGCGATACATTAAATTGCACTGTGGTATCTTCAATAAGAGGTTTGCCCTGTGGTCCATACTGAAATATGATATCTACTGCGGGTTTATTTAAATAGGCTGATAATAGATACCGTAATAACCCGCGCGCAACAATAAAGCGTGTTCTATCCCGTTCAAAATGATACCGTGCCGCGCGTT
>JAJXVQ010000057.1 GCA_021782065.1 Pseudomonadota bacterium | reverse complement strand
CGCGCTCTGATTATGGAAGTGAATATGTCGCCAGAAGTGCATCTATTCAAGCGACCTGTAAACTGCAAGGAAAAAGCTCATTTAACTTCTTGTGTGAAGTGATGCACAACCATTTTTCGGGCAAGCAAACATCTATTCTTTCAATTATGGCATAGGGGCTGAGCTGTTACCAATAATGCCATAAGCGGCAATGCCACCGACTAGACAGTACAGGAAACCCTTCATTTTAAACATCAGTGCCAGGTTTTTAGACGTTTGCTGGCAAAAACCTGTGAATGAGGTAC
Source organism: Pseudomonadota bacterium (assembly GCA_021782065.1). The sequence goes on along the minus strand of JAJXVQ010000057.1, from coordinate 6,961 downwards.
TGCGATCTATCTTGTGATGCGTCTCAGGCAATAGCCATACCACACAGAACAACAATGCCAAACTACAAATCAATAAGAAAACAAAGTCTGCGCCATGAAAAGAAATCGAGTAAATGCCCCCCTATAACCGGCGTCACCCCTAAACCAAAGACAAAACCTGAAGTCAAATAGGTTACCGCTCTTACAAAGTCCTTGCCCGTGAAGTAATCGCGTACCACTGCCCTGCTCAACACCATGCACGAACCAGCGCCTAACTTTGGTTTACAGCAAGCCTGTCATCCTCGCGCAGCGGGGGTCCAGCGAAAAAACTGTGTTGTTCCTCGATCCCCTCTGCGCGAGAGCCTGTACTCAGTACTCCGGGTAATGACAAGTTTTCTGTTATTCAAGATCCTCTATCACCCCTAGAAATCATTTGCTATGGGTATATCATGCCGCAATTGGCGTCAGGTGCTTATCTAGCTCCCCAAGCTGTAGTCATTGGGGATGTGACCATAGGCAATGTGCGTTTTAAACCTTATGTTCTTCGGCACCTTTTTATGGGCATATTGCTCGGATCTTCATCTCGCGTTCGTTTTCGGGACTTGTTTTCTTCCCCTTCCGAACTAGGCCAGTCTAGTATCCCGTCGTTTGCTAACTCTTTCTCTTTTTTTGCCTCCCCCGAACTAAGCTCATCTTGCCTCGTGCCTTTGGACATCTCCTTTCCAGAGGCATTAAAAAAGGTAGGGCTGCTAGATGGAAGCCCTGTTTTTTCTTGAGCTATCGTGAAAAGACTGGGGCCGGGAACCGACTCGTGAAATCGTTCTATAGCATCAAAAGACATTAAACCTTGGCTTGGCGGAATTTCCAGTTCTTTATATTTTTTCGGTATCTCTTGAGGGACAATGGAACTAAAAGTCTGAGCTTGTGTATGGCGAGCTATCATTTCTTTTGCTGATGTTGTCAACTTTATGTTTTCAGGATCACCTGAAGCAGTAAGCCTCTCACGCAATATTACATTAGAGGAATTTTGCTTAATGGCTAGAGCAGTATTTTTTTCATGCTGAATGGTTATGGGTACCATAATTCCCTGTAAAATTCGATTTTGTAGCAGATAGTTTTGATTAGTAACACAAAGCTGGCGTACTAGTAAAAATACCTCTTTAGGCGTTGTGATTATGCTGGATAGTCTGTTTTCAAGTTTCTGCAGGAGTGTGTTGCAATCTTTCTCAGGTAACCACGATAGCAAAATACCCAGTTCTTCGCTCTTTGTTACTAATTCAGCCAATAGAAATATATTCAAAGCGTTTTCCCCAATGATTTGTGCGCTTTCTTTTGAATTTTCTATTAATGTTTTTACGCACAATTCGCGTGCAACCGTAAAAACATAGCTCTTAGCATTGGGCTTTAAATGATTATATAAAAAGAACACGTCAGCAGGGCTGCGAATAACCTTCTTAAGCTTTAATGCTTTAAGCAGGACCTGTGAGTGAGTTTCATCCAGATAGGACAATAGGGTTACTAAGTGACAACTCATTTGAATTGATGGTGCTAATAAAAGTACGTCTTCACACGTTGTAATTATGCTGGACAGTCTGTTTTCAAGTTTCTGCAGGAGCGTGTTGCAATCTTTCTGAGGCAACCATGATAGAAAAATATGCAGTTCTTTGCTCTTTTTTACTAATTGAGCCAATAGAAATATATTCGAAGCGTTTTCCCCAATGATTTGTGCGCTTTCTTCTGGATTTCCTATTAATGTTTTTACGCACAATTCGCGTGCAACCTCAAAAACATAGTTCTTAGCATCGGGCTTTAAATGATTATATAAAAAGAACACGTCATAAGGGCTGCGAATAACCGTCTTGTTCCTTTCAAGATTTAAGCTTGTAAGCAGGGTCTTTGAGTGAATTTCATCCAGATAGGACAATAGGGTTACTAAGTGACAACTCGTTTGAATTGATGGCGCTAATAAAAGTACGTCTTCACGCGTTGTGATTATCTCAGATAGGCTGCTGTTAAGTTCGTTCAGGAGTACCCAATAATTTTCCGGAGTTAACCATGATAGAAAAATATGCAGTTCTTCGCTCTTTTTTACTAATTGAGCCAATAGAAATATATTCGAAGCGTTTTCCCCAATGATTTGTGCGCTTTCTTTTGGATTTTCTATTAATGTTTTTACCCAAAATTTGCGTGCAACCTCAAAAACATAGTCCTGAGCATCGGGCTTTAAATGATTATATAAAAAGAACACGTCAGCAGGGCTGCGAATAATCTTCTTAAGCTTTAATGCTTCAAGCAGGGCCTGTGACCAAGATTCATTATCCAGATAGGACAATAGGATTGCTAAGTCAGAACTCGTTTTAATGCTTATGTGTTCGTATAATAAGTATAGTTTTCCCGCTGTGATGGCAGCGGCAGCTGCTTGTAGATCTCTTCCGAGTGCAGCTCCATAGAGAGTATCTAGACGAGTGCTATCAAAGCGGATGTTCCGCCCAAGCTGGCAAGTTTCTTTGTGTAATCTCAGCACGTCTTGAGTGTTTTGAATTAACTCAGGCAATTTATCATCGATCGTTTCTAGTACAAATATACGGTCGGATTTGTCTAGGTACGTTAGCAAATCAGCTAGATCTATACTGTTGTCGATGATATCTTCTAGATGGGGCGCTAATTCCATTAAAATGGTATGGCACTCTTCAAAATTAAGCCAATCTAGTAATACTATACGATCAAAGTTGTCTTGAATAGCGGCTGCTGTTGCGCTGGGGTCTGTCATGAGGGCCTGTGGATAGACTTGCGACAAAATCCTTGAATAATAGTGAGGTAAACGATCCTTCGACGAAAGTCCCAGAGCCCCATTTTGTAAAAGTAACACATCCTCAGTTGTTCTGATCAACTCGGGCAATTTGTCCTTAAATGCTATCAGAATTTTTTCACACTGGGGTTCGTCCCGATAAGATAACAAATCGTTTAGCTGTGTACTGGTCGTAATGGCTTCTATGTCGATGTGCAGCTCAAGCGGGCGAGTTTTTTCTTCTAATGTCAGCACGTCTTGAGTATTTTGAATTAACTCAGGCAATTTATTGTTGATCTTTTTTAGCACAAATATACGGTCTGATGTGTCTAGGTATGCTAGCAAATCAGCTAGTTCTCCACTGTTGTCGATGACATCTTCTAGATGGGACGCTAATTTCATCAAAATGGTATGGCGCTCTTCAAAAGTAAGCCAATCTAGTAATACTATAAGATCAAAGTTGTCTTGAATAGCGGCTGCTGTTGCGCTGGGGTCTGTCATGAGGGCCTGGGGATAGACTTGCGACAAAATCCTTAAATAATAGTGAGGTACACGATGTTTCGACGAAAGTTCCAGAGCCCTAGTTTGTAAAAGTAACACGTCATCAGTTGTTTTGATCAACTCGGGCAATTTGTCGTTAAATGCCATCAGAATTTTTTCATGCTGGGGTTCGTTCTGATTAAATAACAAATCGTTTAATTGTGTACTGGTCGTAGTGGCTTCTATTAATAATGGTAGTAATATTTTAGGCTTTTCAATGCCCCGGCCATAATAGTCACGTGGTAAGAATTTATGCCAATCTGCTAATAGCCTGTCTACGAAAATCGATTTTAAATTAGTTAGTAGGTATTGTGAATTGCAGTCATTGAGTGCCCTGTCGAACCTAATCACATCCACATAACTCTTGATCAATGTACGTAATTTCGCCCCGAGTTTTTCAAGGATGATTTCACAACCTTGTTCATTTAGTAGTCGCAGTAAAGAAGGTAGTTCATACTGTAAGTTGACGTTGTTGTTAAATTCATCTCCAAACAGGGATACAATTTTATTGCGATCTAAAAAATCAAGCCATTCGAGTATAGGGATATTAGCGGCGTAAGGCTTAAAGATGCTGAAATACTTAGGGGTAAAGCGCCCGAGTTTTTTCTCCATAAATTGGGCCGTCTCTAAAGGCTTGGCCAGGAGTATTTTTCTACAGATAGGGATTAATTTTTCTTGTATGTGTGCTCCGAAGTTGCTAAAAGCACCTAACTCATTCACAGTATCAACATTTACGATAAGTTCTTGTAATTTGTCTTCTAGTGTTTCAGCCCACCGTGCTATATCTGAATCTGAAGGAGCGGCCTTGAGCAAGAACTTTCCTAGCTCATGAGCCGTCGTTATTGCCATAAGCAATTTATCCATGACTAAAGTTGAAATTTGTGTATCCGCAGAAGCTATGCTTTCGTTATCGCTTTCGTTATCGTCTTCTTGTTCATCAAAGAAGCTTTCTAGACCATATAGTTTCAGATGAGTACCAAGTAAATAGGTTAAAAAGAGGTCTTTTTTTTCATTGTCAAGTATCTCTAATATATAAATGAAAGAATTTTCATCTATTGGAGAAAAGCCATCCTCATCTGCCTCTTCCGATAATTTTTCCCATATTTTAGCAGCAAATAACCTTAAAAAAACTTCTACTTTGTCATCTTTGTTGTTAATGATAAACATCGCAAAATCACTTGCGTCTTGGAAGAGATTCACTATAGTTTCAATTTTATCTTTACTATCAAACAGATGAGGTATATCATCCACACTTAAAAGACCAAAATCCTCAATGCGCTCTATTTTAAAATCAACGTTTAATACGTCTAAAAGCTTAGAACTAATGCCCAGTTTATCGCTGCAGTCTACTTTTTGTGGATTATTTATGAAATCAACAAGGTCCTGTATGGCGGAATCAAAGTATTGTTTTTTTTCTGTTAAAAGAGATTCTTGATCAACTTGGCTAAGCGTGATTTCACTTAAGATGACTTCATGTCCATGGATTGCTGCCCGTAGCTCCTTATAACGCGTTGCAAGGCATGCATCTAGCGCTTCTGAGTTCATTTCTTTTAAGGTTTCTTTATCTTCCGCAGCATGGGCTGCGAGCACTTTAATTTCTTTTCTGACTTGCTCAGGTATTTTGTCAATTGTTTCCGGGGTGAATCGCTGATATATTTCCATAAACGCAAGAATGGCGGTATAGGCTTCTTCGCCAGCAGTTTCTTCCTTGCCAATACCATGGACGCTATTGAATCTAAGGTGGCGTAAAAGTACATTGAGGTGGCCTAATAAATGTTGTTCGCCATGGGTATAGTTATTGTACGCTTCTAAATCTGCAAAAACAGCTCTGGTCAATGAGGAGTGTTCTTTTAAGCGGTGTAATTCTTCACTATTGAGGTAAGGCGTTCCTACTAGACTAGGGTCTAGATGATCACAATAAGGGCCGTATAGTTCTTGTGGGGCATCAGGGTCTAACTCGGTGAGTACTTTAACCGGTATTAAGGATTTACCTTGCCTACCTAAGATGTGAGTTTTGAGTATTTTTTTTATATCCACATATTGCCACTGGCTATTTGCTTCGTCCCAAAAAGATACTAAATCTGGGTAGCCATCACGACTGAATTCCACCGCAACCGTTGGCATTAAAAGCTCAAGAATTCCTACAGGCAAATCTGTTGGGATTCGACGCTCATTTTCATATTGAGCTATAAATAAGGCAATATCACAGAATAATTCCGTTATATCATTATCCGGTAAAGCAGTATAGCTTAATAGTGTCCCATTAATGAATGGCCAATTCGATGCTAACTGATCTTTCAGCAAATTGATTAATGCTTCCTCCTCTAGATTTTGAGATAATATGTTTTTTATATCTTCTAGAGCTTTTTTAGAATAAGCATAAATAATCTTTTCTTTTAATTGATTTGATTTTATCAAGAGGCTTTGTTCTATTACCTTGATTTTATTATTAATATTTCCAGTAAATAATCCGAAATAGCTCTTGCTTACTCCCGCTAGTGCCTCTATAGATAGGGATGAAGCTGAATTATCCGGTGAGTCTGTATCTGTAGCCAAACGACGTCGTTTAGATATTGAGTCCAATGAAGCCGTGCGACAACGCTTATTGCTTACTTCACTCGTATTACTTACCTCACTCGTATTACTTACTTCATTCAGCATTTGGGCTTTATATGCCTCGGCTTTTCCATGGCCTAGGCCTATGGCACGCTCAAACAGTTCAACGGCAGCAACATAATCCACTGGGCCCCCTAAACCTTTCCAATGCATCACAGCTCTTCCCACCATGGCCTCCGCATTACCCAGAGCTATGGCACGATCATACAGGTCCATCGCAGCAACATAATCCTTTGGGCCCCTTAAACCTTGCCGATGCATTATAGCTCTTTCCACCATGGCATGCGCATTACCCAAAGCTACAGCGCTATCAAACAGTTCAACGGCAGCAGCATAATCCTGTGGGCCCCCTAAACCTAGCCGATGAAACTCACCTCTCATAACCATGGCGCTCGCATTATCCAGAGCTATGGCACGATCATACAGGCCAATCGCAGCAGCATAATCCTTTGGGCACCCTAAACCTTGCCGATGCAACGCAGCTCTTCCCACCATGGCACCCGCATGACCCAGAGCTATGGCGCGATCATACAGGTCCATCGCAGCAGCATAATCCTCTGGGGCCCCTACACCTAGCCGATGAAACTCACCTCTCATAACCATGGCGCTCGCATTACCCAGAGCTATGGCACGATCATACAGGCCAATCGCAGCAGCATAATCCTTTGGGCACCCTAAACCTTGCCGATGCAACGCAGCTCTTCCCACCATGGCCTCCGCATTACCCAGAGCTATGGCGCGATCATACAGGCCAATCGCAGCAGCATAATCCTTTGGGCACCCTAAACCTTGCCAATGCATCCAAGCTCTTTCCTCCATGGCAACCGCATTACCCCGAGCTACAGCGCTATCATACAGGCCAATCGCAGCAGCATAATCCTTTGGGGCCCCTAAACCTAGCCGATGAAACTCAGCTCTTCCCACCATGGCATCCGCATTACCCAGAGCTATGGCACGATCATACAGGCCAATCGCAGCAGCATAATCCTCTGGGCCCCCTAAACCTCGCCGATGAAACCTAGCTCTCTTCACCATGAC
>JAJXVQ010000056.1 GCA_021782065.1 Pseudomonadota bacterium | reverse complement strand
AAATACGACTTAACTCGCTGGTTGCTTTCATAATATTCTCCTGTCTTCACAACAAAAGTATATTATGTTTTTTAAGTAAAATCAGCGGGTTAACTCCTATTTTCTAATCTTTTGTCCAGTACAGAGACCAAAAAAAGCAAATAACAGAGTTGCATTTACCTAATCGATTGATAAATATTAATATTTTCAAAGTAAGGGTTAATAGGATTCGTCTAGATAAAATCAGATGAGGGGCTCGTTTTCGAGAAAATCAATGACTTAGGTTGTGTTTCTAAGAAATTATTGTTAGGATTACCACCCCTACACCTTCAATGAGAGACCCAATCTGTGCACTATACGCCATTAAAACTCGTTTTCTTATTAGCACCTTTAGTATTCAGCTTTGCTGTAGGTCAAGATATTTTTATTCCTGAGGTGCCGCAGCTCACTGCCTTGTTTCATACCTCGCCGGGATTAGTGCAACTTACTTTAAGCTTATTTATGTTAGCGGTAGGGATAGGGCAACTCATCATTGGACCTTTATCCGATCGCTTTGGTCGCAAAAACATTGTCCTACTGAGCATCGCATTGTATGCATTAGGCTCGATTGCCGCCGCTATGGCAAACTCCATAGAGTTCTTGATCTTTACTCGTATCCTGCAAGGATTGGGTGCCTGCGGTATGATGGTAAGTGCCTTTGCCATCGTGCGCGATTTATCGGAAGGCAATGAATCAGCACAAATCTACAGTTATTTGAATGGCGCCATTGCCATTTCACCGTTGTTAGCACCGCTAGCAGGCGGTTATTTAGATGTTTCATTTGGCTGGCGTGCGCCTTTTTTCTTTTTGGCGGCTATAGGCATAGCCATTTTTATCGTTATATCCCTACTCTTATCTGAAAGCATCAAAGAAAAAAACAAAAACGCTTCGTTAGGCGGTAGTTTTAGAGATTACATGCGAGTGATCAAGAACAGACAATTTTTTACCTTTAATTTTATCGCTGCCAGTGCCTTGGCCTCTTTCTTTACTTTCTTTTCGGTTTCCCCCTACATTTTAATTAATACTTTGCATGTATCCGAAACTCATTTTGGATTTTATTTTGCAATCATCGGCATTACATTCTTTGTGGGCAGCATCATTGCGGGCAAACTGAATATTATATTGGGCATTACCAAAGTTGCTTTGTTAGGCAGTGTATTCTTTTGTTTAAGCGGCGTTATCATGTTGCTGTGGACGGTATTCCTAGGTACTAGCTTATGGAGTTTTCTCGTACCGATTGCATTGGCGGGCATAAGTGGTGCTTTCATGATGGGCGCGGGCGCCGGTGGTGCCTTAGAGCCCTTTCCAGACATTGCAGGTACCGCCGCGGCATTGCTAGGCGCATCTGAATTTTTACTGGCCACATTGGTCGGTACAGTCGCATTGCTACGACCCGTTACTTCCAATATGCCTTTGGCCATCGTGCTAACCCTCTTTGGCGGCTTAGCCGTTTTATTGGTATTACCATATAAGAAGATGGTTTGGGAAAGAAAAGATGTGGTTTTAGATGAGAGTTAACTCTTAACAGAATACTCGCTATGAGCATCCTCATACAATTCAGTAAAAGCTAGTTCTCAGTATGCTTAGACCTAGGGCGAATTCGTTGTCATTCATAGCTGGCGTGGTCCTGTCCCGGTGATTATCCCATCGTGCTCGTGGCGGCTTAGCGCCGGGGACCCCAATCACCGGGCACCCCGCCATTCCTATTGAGCTTTCACCCAAGTTTGATCTTGACTGGATAATAGTCGTTCATAGTAAAGCACCGATATTTGTCGTTCAAGTGCGCGTGCACTCCAATTTTGTGAAATAGCCTCTTGCAGATACCATTGCCGTGCCTGTTCATTTTCAATACGAATTAAAGCTCGGTAGTGAGTCCAGCTCAATTCGGTACGCACTGCGTTCCAATTTGAGAAAGTGAGGTAAAATGCATGCATATTGCTTAAATTTCGTACATCAAAGCCTTTTCCAAACTCTTTTGTCAATTCCTTGGCCAAATTCTGCAATTGTTGCGCCCCATAAGTTGCTCGCTGCTCACCTGCCTGTTCTTCTTCAACAATTAAACGGCCTATATTCCAGTAAGTCTGTACCATACTGCCATTGATAGCCCGCAGCACCTGCCCCCGAGCAGCTACGAATAGCCCGCAGCACCTGCCCCCGAGCAGCTACGATTAGCTCACGAATAGGGTTAAGCAAATTATGACCTATTGAAGGGTTGTGATTATCATTCTTCATACCCCTCAAACCCCCATCGCTTTTTGCAAAATTAAATTTTTAACAAAACTCAGGCGATCGGTTAAGTTCAAGCCGCGATGACGCAGCCATTTAATCACCGGCATGTCATTGCCAAATAAATGTTTGAATCCATCCATAGCGGCTAGCATGGTTGCATTATCCGCCTTGCGCGTACGCTCATAACCCCTTAAGGTACTGTATTTCACCCGTTCGTTTTTATGCGCATAGTCTTGCAACACCAATTCGGCTAATAAAGCTGCATCAGCCAGTCCTAAATTTAAACCCTGCCCGGCTAAAGGATGTATCGTATGTGCAGCATCACCGACTAAGGCTAAGCCAGGTTGTACATACTGTTGAGCGTGCCGCATAATCAATGGAAATTTAGTTCGCGGCCCTACTTCTACTACCGCGCCTAATTGCGATTGAAAGGCTTCGGTTAACGCTAACGCAAAATCCTCATCGGACAATTGCATCAAAGTATCTGCATGTGTAGGTACACTGGACCAAACAATAGAAGAATGATACGCTGTATCTAAGGGTAAAAATGCCAATGGTCCTTGTGGCATAAACCGCTGTCGTGCGGTTTTATCATGTGCTTTTTCTGTTTTAACCGTGCAGACTATAGCATGGTGTTGATACGCACGTTCAGTAATGTCTATATGCGCCGCTTGTCGCAACCACGACTTAGCCCCATCCGCACCCATAATCAACGGCGCACTTAAAATTGTATTCCCACCGTGCAATTCAATATTAGGGTTATGTTCATGGCGTTGCATATATTCTAGTTGAATGTCATTTAATATTATAATTTGTCCACTGGCGGCCACGCGTTGCCACAGCACTTGCAACATGACATTATTCTCTACTATGTAGCCTAATTCATTTACACCCACTGAGGCTGCGTCAAATTCAATTTTAGCGCGGCCATCGCCGTCCCAAACATGCATGTGCGTAAAAGGACTAACGCGTAAAGCGACCATATCATCCCAAACGGATAATTGTTCAAATAACTTGACCGAAGCTGGCGTAATCGCACTGACCCGCACATCGTATTGTTCACGGTTGAAGGCTTCTACTTGAGCTTTATTGTCTAACAAGGCAATGCGTTTATCGCTCTCTGCCAATAGCAACGCCAAGGTCAAACCGACTATGCCCCCACCAACGATAATGATATCATAACGATCTTTTACTATACCCATAATGCTTTCTGCGAGCCCCCTAAGCCTAAACGCGCCAATAAAGACTTAGCGCCTGGAACCCATTCTAAACCGCATAAAGCTAAGGGTTGCCATTGTTTTAAAAATTCATTCTCTTTGGCAAAACGGCTCACTAAAAAATGGGTAAAATGCGCGATTTGTTTTCTATCTTGCGCCTGTTTAGCCACATATTCTGCTAAAATTGCGCTTTCTGCATAATCGCGGCCCATCTTTTGCGACCATTGCAATACTTCAGCTAACATCATGGCACCGCGCAAGCCTAAATTAAACCCTTGTGCCGCGACCGGATGCAGGGTCTGCGCAGCATTACCTATCAGCACAAAACCATCTCGGTAAAGTTCATTGGATTCTATACGTCGTAAAGGATATTGTATCGCGGGCGTTATGCTTTGCAAACGCCCTAATCTATAGCCCCATATGCTTTGCAGCTGTTCCAATAACGTTTTTTGGGCTGCACTTTGCCAATAAACAGCCTGATCCGCGTTCATGCACCACACAAAAGTAGCTTTGTATTCACCTGCGGGCAACACCGCCATTAAGCCTAAGCGCGTAAAACGTTCATAAGAACGATTATTTAAAGGTTTAGTAAACGTTAACCGTGAGACTAAAGCGCTTTGCTGGTAATCCCACACTTGTGCCGTAATGCCTACAGTACGTCTTAATTCGGAATTACTGCCGTCTGCTGCAACCACCAAACGTGCTTGCAGATTCTGTGATGAAACCCCATTGGATACAGTGAGTTGCCATTGACCCTCAGCGCGTTGACAAGTAGTAACACGATAAGGTGTATATAAAGTTAAGTTTTTTTCTAAACGGACCTTTTCAGCCAATATTTTTTGTAAATACTGAATATCGATATTGCACCCCAAGGCATCCAAACCCTGCTCTGCAGCAGAAATGGTGGCCACACCAAAACGGCCTTGCAATGAAAGATGTACACTGTCTATAGGATACGCCTTAGCTTCTATTTGTGGCCACACCCCTAATTTTTGTAAGATACGCTGCGAAGTATAGGACAATCCTATAGCGCGATTGTCCTCCGTATTCTCTGTCTTTTGTTCATAATCGGTAGCCTCTACAACTGCTACCTGTAATGGTGATCCCACTAAAGCCAAAGCTAAGCTATTGCCAACTAGGCCACCCCCTACTATGACAACATCATAACTTTGAGTGTTCATTCTGCCATCCAAGCCTCTATATCGGCTACTGTTTTAATAAGCCCCGCACTTAAAACATCGCACCCTTGTTGGGTAACCACTACGTCGTCTTCAATACGTATGCCTATGCCGCGCCACTTCGCATCTACGGTCATGTCATTGGCATCAATGTATAAACCCGGCTCCACCGTTAAGGTCATACCCGGTTCGAATAACCGCCATTGACCATCTATCTTATAAGCTCCAGCATCATGCACATCTAAACCTAAGAGGTGACCCGAACCATGCATATAAAATTGTAAGAATGCCTTTTGTTCTATCAGCGTAGCCACATCGCCCTTTAACAAACCGAATTTGACTAAACCCGCGGTTAGGATCTGTAATATGACGTGTTGCACTTCATTCCAAGCAGAGCCCGGTTTCACTGCCGCTATACCCGCTAATTGCGCTTCTAATACCAATTCATAGATTTGTCGTTGCGGCTCGCTAAAACAGCCGTTGATAGGGAAAGTACGTGTTATGTCGGAGGCATAATAATTATACTCGCCTCCCGCATCGATCAGCAATAAATCACCATCGCGTAACGGCGCCGTGTTTTCTATATAATGCAAAATACAAGCATTTGCACCGCCCGCCACGATGGGTGAGTACGCTGACAAACGACAATTTTCTAAGCCGCATTGATAATTAAAATAGGCCTCGACTTGATACTCCTGCAATCCCGGCTTAGCATATTGCATTACCGCTTTATGCGCTTTAGCACTGGTCTGTGCCGCATACCGCATGAGTTCGATTTCGTAATCGCTTTTGATGACGCGCATTTCATCCACCATGTGTTGCACATCAATGAATTCAGTAGGCCAAGCAGTGCCTCTGCGCACCCGTTTCTTTAAATCCTCTTGTGCACTCATAATCCATTGATCTAATTGAGGGATCCTGCCCCAAGGTGCATAAACGCATTGCACCTGTTGCAAATACTGCGGTAATTTTTTCTGAAATTCGGTGACGGGATAGGCTTCATCCATGGCCAATTCACTAATAGCCCCTTCTAGTCCCAGCATAAAGCCATTCCAGCGTTCTAGCTTAGGATCGCGCGGACGGCTAAATAAGATACATTGTCCACCTAAGTCCTTGGATAATATCATTAATACCGCTTCTGGCTCTGCTAAACCGCTTAAATAGAAAAAGTTGCTCTCCGGCCTATACGTAAAGGTGCTATCACCATTGCGTAATACTTCTGGGCGCGCCATCAGCAAGGCCATACTGCGGGGTTTGAGTTGAGCTTGTAAAGCTAGACGACGGCGTTTAAATTCAGCTATATTGTTCATTTTTTATATGACCTTAGATTTGCAATAATTGTCTAATTATAACATAATATTGCATTCAAGAGGTTGTATAGCCAAAACTGGCTAAAGGAATATTCTAGAGCATAAAGATATATTATCAGCCTTTCAATACATTATTGGTGGCGAATATAAAGTCAGTAAAGATGGTGATATTCAATATATTCCAGTTGCAAATAAACCTATTAAAATTTGTTTGGTTGAAAGCTCTAGTGCAGTACGTTCATTACTTGATATTGGATTTTACTTAAGACATGAGGCTGCCCCCGGCGATTTGCTCATGATTAGTGTGCGAAATCGATTTTGCGAAATACCCCCCGATGACTAAATCGCTAGCTTCGTATTCAACACTATAATAGCGTCGACTTCGACTAAGGCGCCTTTAGGCAATCGTGATACTTCTACTGTAGTGCGTGCAGGAAAAGGCGGTGATAAATAATATTCCTGCATCACTTCGTTCAGCAAAGGAAAATGATTTAAGTCTAGTAAATACACGGTGAACTTAGCGCAATCTTGCAAAGTAGCGCCACAGGCTTTAGCCACATTTTCTAAATTAGCAAACACTTGACGCATTTGTGTTAAAACATCTTCCCCTGCCATTTCGCCCGTTTGCGGAATCAAGCCTATTTGCCCGGCTAAATATACCGTTTGTCCTACTTTCAATGCTTGTGAATAAATACCGCTGGGTTCGGGCGCATAGTCGGTGTAAATGGCTTTGCGTTCGCTGTGTTCTATCATATTCTACCCCTATATTCTAACGACTCGTATGGTTGTTTCCAATGCGCGAATGCGCCGCAATACTTGCGCTAAATGTTTTCTGTTGCGCACCATCACCAACATAGAGACTTCACTGTAACGACCATCTTTATCCTTCACCTTCACATCTTCAATATCGGCTGCGGAATGCGAAATAGTCGCAGCCAATTCTGCTAAAACACCGCGCTGATTGTGCACATCAGCCACAACTTCAGTATAAAATTCGCCCCTAGTTTCTTCTTGCCAGCTCAAATAAATACATGTAGGCGTGCCGTGTAGATGTTTGACTACCTTGCATTGTTCACGATGAACCACCATGCCGCGGCCAGCAGATAAAATACCAACGATGACATCCCCCGGAATAGGTCTACAGCAATGCGCAAAAATAACCACTAAGCCTTCGCTGCCCTTTATTATCAAGGGTTTTTTGGCTAACAAGCGCGTTGCTTTTTGCTTTTCTTGCTCTTCTTCTACCACTTCATCTTTAACAGCAAAAGCCAAACGCCGTGCTACAGCTAAGGGGATCTGACTCCCCAAACCCATAGACTCTAACAATTGT
>JAJXVQ010000003.1 GCA_021782065.1 Pseudomonadota bacterium | reverse complement strand
TTACTAATTCTAGGGCTTGTTGGCATTTGGTTTGTCGAAGCGAAAACTGAATACAGCCGGGCAAAATATTAGCAAATTTGAGGATAATATCGGGCTATATTTGACGAGAATTTGCTAATATTTGGACCGCTGTATTCATTTTGCAGCAGATAAACCAAATGTCAACAAGCCCTAATTTCGCGTAATTATTTTCAGCCCTACCTAACGGCTCTTATAAATACAGCACCTCATCCACTTCATAACTCAATACGCCACCAGGCGTAGTCACTTCCACTGTATCACCCTGCTCTTTGCCAATTAAGGCACGTGCTAAAGGGGAATTGACTGAAATCTTACCAATCTTAATGTTGGCTTCATCTTCTCCTACTATATGATAACGAATCGTTTCATCCGTATCCAAATTAATTAACTGCACCGTGACACCGAAAATAATACGTCCCGTGTGCGGCATTTTCGCAATATCAATGACTTGGGCATTACCCAATTTGCCTTCTATCTCTTGAATACGCGTTTCCACAAAACTTTGTTGTTCTTTCGCGGCATGGTATTCTGCATTTTCTTTTAAATCCCCATGCGCACGCGCTTCGGCAATGGCATCTACAATTTTACGGCGCGTTACCCGCGTCAACTCTTCTAATTCTTTCTGTAACGCAGCCGCTCCTGCGACTGTCATGGGTGTTTTGCTACTCATACTATTACCTCTTTTATGGCATGCAATGTTTGCAATGCACTTACTTTAATGTCATGCTGATAGCTCATCGCTAAAATCAGCGCCCTGGCGCCTGCTAAAGTCGTGGTATAACACACACGATGTTGCAAAGCACTACTGCGTATTGTATAAGAGTCGTTAATCGACTTTTGTCCATCCGTGGTATTGATAATAAAATCGATCTCATCATTTTTGATGCTATCGATGATATGGGGCCTACCTTCCCTATATTTATTGATTGGCTTGCAGCTTATGCCCGCTTCTTTTAAAGCATTAGCTGTGCCGCGTGTGGCACATAATCTAAAACCGACTTCCACTAAGCATTTAGCAATAGAGGCTACAATAGCTTTATCTTCATCGCGCACGCTAATAAATGCTTGGCCTTTAGTCGGTATCTGACCTTTATTTTGACTTCCTAAAAACCCATAAGCAAAAGCCTCGCCAAAATGCTCGCCTATGCCCATGGCCTCGCCGGTGGATTTCATTTCCGGTCCTAGGATGGGGTCAACCCCACCAAAACGCGAAAACGGAAATACCGGGTATTTCACCGAGTAATAAGGTGGTTCTGCTAAGCTCTCACCATAACCCATATCCTTTAAAGATTGTCCCGCCATGCAACAGGCGGCTATTTTGGTGACCGCCACGCCCGTTGCCTTAGAAATAAAAGGCACCGTACGCGAAGCACGGGGGTTCACCTCCAATACATAAACAGTGTCTCCTTGAATGGCAAACTGGGCATTTAATAGCCCTATTACCTGCATTTCGCGTGCAATCAAGGCCACTTGCCGACGTAATTCTTGTTGTATTTCAGTGGACAAGCTAAAAGGGGGGTAGCAGCAAGAAGAATCTCCCGAATGCACCCCTGCTTGTTCAATATGTTCCATGATACCGCAAACAAGTATATTTTTTCCATCTGCCACTGCATCAACATCCACTTCTTGTGCATTATCTAGAAATTCCTCCAATAAAAGCGGACGATCCTTTGATAGTACAGCACTTTTTTTAAGATAAGCGACCAGCTCATCTTCATGGGTAATAATTTGCATGCCGCGGCCGCCCAATACATAGGAAGGCCGTATCATGAGGGGATATTGCAGCGTGCGCGACTTGGTGATGGCCTCGCTTATTTCGGTCGCGGTAACATTGGTGGGTTGTTTTAATCCTAAGCTATGCAGCAAGGCCTGAAAGCGTTGTCTGTCCTCGGCCCAATCGATGGTATCGGCCGAACTGCCCCAAATAGGTACGCCTAAGGTAAACAAAGGCTCCACCAGCTTTAACGGTGTTTGCCCACCCAATTGCACAATCACGCCATTGGGTTGTTCTTTGTGGCAAATCTCCAGCACATCTTCCAGGGTTAAAGGTTCAAAATAAAGGCGATCAGCCCTGTCAAAATCGGTAGATACGGTTTCAGGATTACAATTCACCATAATGGTTTGATAGCCCAACTCGCTGAAAGCCATAGCACCATGTACGCAACAATAATCAAATTCTATTCCCTGGCCTATGCGATTAGGGCCGCTGCCCAAAACCATGACCTTAGGTTTTTTTTCTACACGCGCTTCGCAATATTGTTCGTAAGTAGAATAAAAATAAGCGGTTTCACTGGCAAATTCTGCTGCGCAACTGTCTATGCGTTTATACACGGGACGAATGTCCCAATCGTGGCGTAGTTGCCGCAACTCCGCTTCTGTCACACCTAATAGTTTTGCCAAATAACTATCAGCAAAACCACGGCGTTTTAAGCTGTAGAGTAAATCTCGATCTAAGCCCGCTAAACCTTGCACCCGCACTTTTTCTTCCCAGAAAACTAAATCTTCAATTTGGCCTAAGAACCAGGGATCGATTTGCGTATGTAGCGCTACTTCTTCTAAGCTTAAGCCTTGGCGAAATGCATCAGCCACGTACCACAAGCGATCAGCCGTAGGCGTTTTTAATTCATAACGTAAATGCTCAGACCATTGTTCATCTTCATCGTTAATCAAAGAATTTAAGCCATCATAACCGTTCTCTAAACTACGTATGGCTTTTTGTAAGCTTTCTTGAAAGTTATGGCCTATGGCCATCACTTCGCCTACGGATTTCATTTGCGTGGTTAATCGTGGATCGGCATTAGGAAACTTTTCAAAATTAAAGCGTGGAATTTTGGTAACTACATAGTCTATCGTCGGCTCAAAAGAAGCTGGCATAGCCCCTTGAGTGATTTCATTCGCCAATTCATCTAAGGTATACCCTACAGCTAATTTAGCGGCAATCTTGGCGATCGGAAAACCTGTAGCCTTAGAAGCCAAGGCAGAAGAACGCGACACGCGCGGATTCATTTCGATAACGATCATGCGCCCATCGGCAGGGTTCACCGCAAACTGTACATTGGAACCGCCGGTTTCAACACCTATTTCACGCAAAATAGCCATGGCGGCATTGCGCATCACTTGATATTCTTTATCTGTTAGGGTTTGTGCAGGCGCTACGGTAATGGAGTCGCCGGTATGTACACCCATAGGGTCTAAATTTTCTATAGTACAGACGATGATGCAATTATCATTTTTATCACGCACCACTTCTAATTCAAATTCTTTCCAGCCCAATAACGATTCTTCAATCAACAATTCTGCCGTGGGCGAGGATTCAAAGCCACGTTCGCATATTTCTATAAATTCTTCGCGATTATACGCTATACCGCCGCCCGTGCCGCCCAAAGTAAAAGAGGGACGAATAACCGTGGGAAAACCCAATTGCGCTTGTACTTGCAGCGCTTCTTCTAGACTATGCGCAATGACGGAACGGGCCACATCCAAACCTATTTTTTGCATGGCGCGACGGAATAAATCGCGATCTTCGGCTTTGTCTATAGCTTCACGCGTCGCGCCTATCATTTCAACATTGTATTTTTCTAATATGCCTGCGCGAGCTAAATCTAAAGCGCAATTTAAAGCCGTTTGCCCGCCCATGGTAGGCAATAAGGCATCCGGTCTTTCTTCAGCAATGATTTTGGCAATCACTTCGGGGCGTATGGGCACAATATACGTTTTATCGGCTATGCTAGGATCGGTCATAATGGTAGCTGGATTAGAATTCACTAACACTACTCTGTACCCTTCTCTACGCAAAGCTTGGCAAGCTTGCACGCCGGAATAATCAAACTCACAAGCTTGGCCTATAACGATCGGCCCTGCACCTAATAACAAAATCGTTTTTATATCATCGCGTTTAGGCATGCTGCACACTCCCCGCATTGATCAGTTTGATAAATTGTTCGAATAGAATATCACTATCGTGCGGCCCGGGACTTGCTTCGGGATGACCTTGAAAAGCCAGTAGTGGTAAAGTCTCATGGCTAAAACCCTGTAGCGTATTGTCAAATAAAGAACGATGCGTTACGCGTATCCCTGCAGGCAAAGTTGCTTCATCCACCGCAAAACCATGGTTTTGACTGGTGATAAAAACGCGCTTAGTCTCAACATCTTGCACTGGGTGATTGGCACCATGATGGCCTTGTTTCATCTTCATAGTTTTAGCGCCTAAGGCCAATGCTAATAGTTGATGCCCCAAACAAATGCCAAAGAGTGGAATATTTTTGGTTAATAAGGTTTGGATGGTTTTAATGACGTCGGTGCAAGCTGCAGGATCACCCGGGCCATTAGATAATACGATACCCTGTGGCTGTAATTTTAAAATATTCTCTACCAAAGAATGGGGGGGCATTACCATCACATTACAGTTCTGTTTCGCTAAATAGCGTAGTATGCCTTGTTTCACACCAAAGTCGATTACCACTACAGTAGGGTTACCCATTTGATGCCGCGATTGTTGCCAAGCATAGGTTGTGTGCGTAGCAACGGTATCGATAAGTGCGCGTCCTTGCATATTGCCCCAAGCACGGGCCTTAGCCACGGCGGCAGTTATATCACCACTCTCGCATGCCAAAATACAGCCCGCCTGAGCGCCATGTTGGCGCAAATGATGCACCAAGGCTCGGGTGTCGATTTCAGCAATGCCTAATAAATCATAATCTTCGATAAATTGGCTAAAAGATTGTTGCGCACGCCAACTACTCGGCGCTGTAGGCAGTTCACGCAAAATAAAACCTTTGGCATAGACTTTATCCGCTTCAAAATCAGCGGCATTGGTGCCTACGTTACCAATGTGGGGATAAGTAAAGGTTATTAATTGCTCAGCGTATGAAGGATCGCTTAATACTTCTTGATAACCCGTCATGGCGGTATTAAAAACAACCTCGCCCACCGTGTAATCACCATAGCCTACAGCAAGACCTTCAAAATGAGTGCCATCGGCTAAGGCTAATATGGCTTTTTTTTGCACAGAATGCCTCCACTGGTTTCGCCGTTAAGGCTTTTACTGAGCGAGATTGTACCTTATTGGCGGTTGAGCTGTCCATTGGCTGGGAGCGATACGCCAGTCTATTGAATCAAATCATTATGCAATACTATTTGGTAGTAGGGATACTGACGTGTAGCGATTTATCTTGAAATTCTTTTTACATTTTATTTGATTCCATTATTTCTTATTCCTTCGCAATAAGGATCTAGAATTGCTTTTTTGGGATATTTACGATAGGATGCAGCCCAACGTACTAAACAGGAGCTATTATGAGCAATAACGGCACATTACAAAAGCGAATTTCCACATTTTCGCTAACGATGACTGGAGTAACCACCATCATAGGTTCCGGTTGGTTGCTAAGTACACAGAAAATCGCCTCTATGGCCGGACCAGCCAGCTTATTATCCTGGATTCTTGGTGCTTTTATTGCCATGTTAGTTGGTTTTTTCTACATAGAAATAGGCTCTGCTCACCCTTCTGCGGGCGGAATCGGTTATTACTCACACATTACACATGGCCGATTTTGTGGCTTTTTAACTTCTTGGATTAATTGGCTCAGCATCGTTGCGGTTCCGCCTATAGAAGCACAAGCTGTTATTCAATATTTGAGTCAACTTTCCCCTACGTTTACACGTTTTTATGATCTCACTAGCCATAACTTAACAGGCATCGGCATCATCTTTGCTTTTGGCTTAATGGTTTTATTTATGCTCTTAAACTACTGGAGTATTAAGTTCTTTTTACGCTTTAACAATTTCTTTACACTGTTGAAAGTGGCTATTCCTGTTTTAACTATAATAGCCTTGTTTTCTACCGGATTACATAAGGAAAATTTCGGCACGACGGTACAAACATTTATGCCTTTTGGCTGGAGTTCAATTTTTGCAAGCGTAGTCTCTTGTGGCGTAGTAATGTCTTTTAATGGCTTCCAATCACCGCTCACCTTCTCCGAGGAAATAGCATCGCCTAAGCGACAATTGCCTATTGCTGTTTTAGGGAGCATTGCGCTTAGTCTAGTCGTTTATCTTTTATTGCAAATCGTATTTGTGGGTAGTATTTCCCCTTCCGCCTTAGCCCATGGCTGGGGAGAAATCAATTTCAGATCGCCCTACGTACAATTATTACTGCTGGCCAACTTTCAACTCTTAGTATCGGCAGTTTACATAGGTTCGGTCGTATCACCCGGAGTATGTGCGGTCACGTTTGTAGCTTCCAGTGCACGCATCATGTTGTCCTTATCGCGCGAAGGTCACATGCCTAAATTTTTATCAACCTTGCATTCTAAGTACAATACACCCTGGAATGCTATTATCATGAATACCATCGTCGGCTCCATATTCTTACTATTTTTTAAAGGTTGGTATAGCCTGGTGGCAGTTATTTCTGTACTGCACCTATTCTCCTATGTTCCTGCTCCCATTGTAACCATTGCCAATCGTTTGAAACATGGCCGCTCGGCTCCTAATTCGGGACATTTTACCCTGCCTTTTGCACATATATTAGCACCTGCATTGCTATTTTTACTGTCGATTTTAATCTTCAGTGCTGGTTGGCCTTTAGCCGATGAAATGGCATTGCTGATTATCCCGGGCTTAGTCTTCTATTTTTACTATGAATATAAGGAAGATCGCGTAGGCTCTTTCTGGGACGCTTTCAAAGGCGCATCCTGGTTGGTGTTCTATATCTTGGGTATTAGCCTTATTACCTATCTAGCCAATCATACCGGTGCAAGCACTCAGATCATTAACCATTCAACCGGGATGTGGTTGTTACTGGTGCTGTCTATCATAACTTATATATATGGCGCTTATTTTGCTTATAGTCATGAAACGTATGTACGAGGCCAGAGTAAAAAAAATTGACGCTGTTCCATTAGATTAGCTGCAGTGACGCAGTAAGGTACTCACTGATTTTGCGCCTTGTGCCGTAGGATATGATCCATGATCACTAAGGCCGACATCGCATCGACGATGGGGACCGCTCTGGGCAACACGCAAGGATCGTGCCGACCCGCCGCCTCCAGTAAGACCTCTTCATGGGCGACTGTCAACGTCTCTTGCTTTTGGCCTATCGTGGCAACAGCTTTAAACGCTACTCTGAAATAAATCGTTTCTCCCGTGGAAATACCGCCTAAAACACCACCCGCATGATTGGTTTTGGTTGTAACAACGTCTTCTTTTAAAATAAAGGCATCGTTGTGCTCGCTGCCTTTCAGAGAAACTCCTGCAAAACCACTGCCTATATCAAAGCCCTTAACCGCATTAATGCTGAGCATAGCCTTACCTAGATCGGCAGACAGCTTATCAAATACGGGTTCGCCTAAACCGGCAGGCACATTGCGGATCACACCCTTAATGATACCGCCTACAGAATCTTGTTCTAATTGAACCTTTTCGACAAGCGCTATCATTTCCTTTGCTTTTTTTTCATCGGGACAACGGATTAGATTATTGTCAATAGCGACACGGCTTACTTCGCTGTGATCAATATCGGCACGTATAGAACCGACTTGCTCTACAAAGCTCAAAATCTCTATATTAAAATGCTGCTGTAAATATTTTTTGGCTATAGCGCCAGCCGCAACCCGTGCCAAGGTTTCTCTAGCACTGGCTCTGCCACTACCCCTAAAATCTCGTCTGCCATATTTCTTTAAATAGCTAAAATCCGCATGCGATGGCCTATAAACTAATTTTAGATGCTCGTAATCTTGAGGCTGTGCGTCAGAATTATAGGCCAATAATAGTATAGGCGTGCCAGTCGTCTTACCTTCAAATACACCTGATAAAATGTGAATACGATCTGCTTCCTTACGCGGCGTAGTGATAGCACTTTGCCCGGGTTTTCTACGATCCAGCTCTTGCTGTATATCATACTCATTTATTTCCAAGTTCGGCGGGCAGCCATCTACAATCACTGCAACCACACCACCATGCGATTCGCCACAAGTGGTAATTCTAAACAGTTGGCCAAAACTATTTCCAGGCATACTCTATTCTCCAACCACTTCCATAAATGCGCATCTTACCCTATCATCGCTGACTGCATGGGTATATTGATTATCAGCTTCATAAACATGTCCTAGATTATCCAACAATACATAATGCACTGCATCGCCTTGTTTCTTTTTGTCTAATTTTGTTTTTTCAATAATAGCTTCGACGTCAAACTGTTTCAGATCAGAAGCTCTAATATTTAAACGTTGTAATAGTGTTTCGATATACAGATACTGCTGCGATGCTAGACAACCCATGCGTTCAGCAATTTTTGTTTCCAACAACAATCCCAAAGCTACTGCATAGCCATGTAATAATTTATATTCACTGAGCTGCTCTAAGGCATGACCTATAGTATGGCCTAAATTTAAAATGGCGCGCACGCTAGAATCTTTCTCATCTTTAGCTACCACCGTAGCCTTAATATGGACGGCACGACGCATCAGATCCATCAATAGCGCTTCATCCCGTTCTAAGATACGATCTAGACTATTATCTAAAAATGCTAGACTCTCGGCATCGCTGGTCAGAAACATTTTAACGGCTTCAATCAAACCATTGATTAGATGAGCATGTGGCAACGTTTTTAAAACGGCAATGTCGGCAATCACCACTATAGGTTGCCAAAATGCACCGATAAGATTTTTACCTTGGGAAGTATCTATACTGGTTTTACCGCCCACAGAGCTATCTAGCATCGCCAATAAAGTTGTAGGCACTTGGATATAATCTATACCCCTCATATAAGTAGCCGCAATAAATCCGGCCAGATCGCCTACTACCCCACCACCCACAGCTAAAATTAAGCTGTCTCTATCGCAAGCTTCAACTAACATTTCTTCTTCTAGTCTGCTTTTAGTTTGGCCATTTTTTGATATCTCCCCCGCAGGAAAAGACAATAATAATGTTTTATGACCCGCGTCGTTAAGAAATCGTTGTAAGGAGATCGCATACAATTCTTTCACAGTATCGTCAGTGATGATGACGAGGGCGCTATTATATTTAGGCAAATGCTTATGTATTTCATCTAGAAACTGTGCACCTATATAAATAGAATAAGAATAGGCTTTTTTGCTAGGAAGCTGAACGGTAATAGGATTTAACATTTTTCATGCATCTTTGCTAATTTTAACAACAATTCTTCCGTTTCCTCAAAACCAAGACAAGGATCAGTTATAGACAACCCATCTAAATCAATGCTTTCAGATTTTTCTAAATTGACAGTTTGGTTTCCTTCCTTAATAAAACTTTCAATCATAAATCCTTTTAGTAAAGATTTTAAATCTGGACGATGCTTTAGAGCGTCAATAACCTCAAAAATGATTTTCGGTTGTAGCCGGTGATCTTTCTTGCCATTCACCAGACAATTATCGTGGCTCACATCGATCATAACCGATGGATTTTGTATGGCATGAGCTTGCATATGCTGTATGATCTCTTCCAGATGTGATAATGAGTAATTTGGCGCACGATCAGACCCACGTAAAACTAAATGCGCATGCGGATTACCATGCGTTTGAATCTCATGGTTATCAAAAACCGCAACATGGGGATGTTGTGCAGCAACGATGCTATTCACTCCCACTTTTAAAGATCCATGTGTGGGATTTTTCAATCCTACCGCACAATCTAAGGCCGATGCAAAAATACGATGTTCTTGGTCTTCTGAGCTGCGTGCGCCTATGGCAACCCACGACAGTAATTCCAAAAAGCCCGTGGCATTGTGCGTAAACAAAGCTTCATTGGCAATGGGTAAACCCAGCTCGATCACTTTAACCATCATCTCCCGCGTATATTGAATTCCCGTTTCAATATCCGGATCGGCAAATAGATCCGGCTGATTGAGAGGGCCTAACCATCCCTTAGTGGTGCGTGGCTTTTGAATGTATACCCGCATCACTAATTTTAAAGCATATTCTACCTTTTGACTAAGTAGCGCCAGTTTTTTTGCATACTCTAACACCGCTTCCTTAGGCCAAGCCGAACAAGGACCGACAACGATCAACAAACGCTTATTCTTACCTTCTAAAATTGACTTTATCTCTAGACGATCTTGCTCGATACGTTTTTCCGCAGCCACGGATAACGGAAAAGCCGCTAGGATGCTTTCAATAGGCTGTAATTTTTTTCTAATAGTATAACTCATAACATCTCTCTAAAGTAATTATGATTTAATATTTTTTCTACGGCAGCCAACACGGTACTACCATTGTAAATGCTAAAAGTAGCAAGCTGCTTATACACAGCATCACGTTCCTCCCACAAAAGATGAAAGCTAGTACGAGGCGATTCATCAGCTAGGAAAAACCCCGGCAATCCATTAGACATAATGCGTTCAAAAACCAGATCATAAGGCGCGGTGATGTGGATCACCACATGGCCTTTCAATAAAGCCTGATTGTCACCATCCATGACCGTGCCACCGCCCAAGGATAACACTGCTGGTTTTTCCTGTAGTGCCCGCGTAAATACGTTCTTTTCTAAGGTCCTAAAATAGTCTTCGCCCTGGATTTGCACAATCTCACGACAACTTAGCCTCTTTGTTTGTTTCGTTGCATAGGTCGCTTCAATGACTTCATCCAGATCGATAAAAGAACCCTGTATTTGACGCGCCAATTCTGCACCTACGCTGCTTTTGCCTACATTTTTAAAGCCTATGAGTATAATAGTATTAGAGTACATTCTTCACCTCCATATCAGCACCTAATGATTGCATCGCTGATACAAAATTGGGGAAAGTTTTATTAACCGCATCGGCATTATCTATTTCTGTTTGCCCTTCTGCCCCCAAGCCCGCAACGGCCAATGCCATTACCGTGCGGTGGTCATTGTAACCTTTTACTGTAGCACCGTGTAATCTACTAGGATAGAGGGTCATGCCATCTGCATAGACTTCTACTTTAGCTCCCATACGGCTTAAGCCCTCATTCATAGAATGAATGCGATCGGTTTCTTTAATGCGTGCTTGACGCACATTAGTAAGCTCCGTTTTACCCTTGGCATAGGTGCCAATCACAGCCAAAGCCGGTAGCAAATCGGGAATATCATCAGCATCGATTTTTATGCCCTTGAGTGGATGCCCGCCCTCAATGATCAAACCTTGTTCTTTTATTTGAATAACCGCACCCATTTCTTGTAGCAGATAGATTAATCTTTTGTCCCCCTGCGGATCCTGCATATCCAAACCCTGCAGTTCTACACGCCCATTGCAGAGCACAGCAGCAGCAATGAGATAGGATGCCGAAGAAAAATCACCCGCAATAGTAGCTTTGAAAGTGGAATATCGTTGCCCACCGGAAATATGATAAATATCGCGATTCTCTATGGTTACATGCTGATAACGTATACCTTGTTTTTTTAACCAAGCTAAGGTCATCTCCACATAAGGACGTTCATGTAAATTTCTCACTGTGATTTCACTGTCCATAGGTGCGCAAGGCAACGATACCAACAGGGCCGACAAATATTGCGAAGTAATGCCTTCTACTTCCGTAACGCCACCCCGCAATTGCCCGCAGACAGAAATCGGCAATTGACCTTCTTTATCTAAATAATCCATGCGCAACCCTAAAGCGCGCAAAGCAGTGACCAAAGGCACTATGGGCCTAGCGCGCATTTGCTCGCCACAATCTAGAACGATGGGTGTTTCACTCTCCCGTCGCAACCCCAATAACGGCATTACAAAATGAGTACTGATACCCGAATTACCGCTATTGATTATCGGTACCGTTGATTGAAATGGCAGGCCAGCGCTATTCACACATACTGCGCCATCTTCTACATTTATGTCTGCTCCTAACTGAGTGCAGATCCGCATTGCGTCCTGCATATCGCTACAAGCCAATGGGTTGATCAATAGTGACTCACCTTTAGCGAGCAAGGCTAATATTATGGCACGAATGCTGTGCGATTTGGAGCTGGGCGGTGTGGCCGAACCGTATAGGCTAGAGGTCTTATTTACTAATAAGTGCGTATTGGCTTCTCTCATTTAAAATATCCTATCTTTAACAAAGAAGCAATATTATGCCCCATACGTAAAATGAACGCTAATCCCCTGAAAAAATACTCAAAAAGAAAAGGTTCACTGAACTGCGCCAGCCCAATCAAAGCTCAATTTTTAATCTACCTTCAAAGTAGATATCAAGCTGTGAAATTACTAGTGCCCAGTTACGCATCGGCTGGTGCCATTTCGCCCTCATGCGTTGGTAAGCACTATATATCAGTTTAACCAATGCACTCTCAGAAGTAAAGGCCCCTTTGGATTTTGTATATTTACGCACTTGCCTATGAAAGCCTTCTATCGTATGAGTCGTGTCATGCATCTTGAACAAAAAAGAAGATAATAACTGAGTGCCTACACTCAGTGAATTTATAGGATATTAATTCAACTGTTGTTTAAGCACTGAGAGTTGACTCAATCCCCCTGACGATTTATCATACAACATACAAAAAACATAAGGTGTATTATGAATCACCCTGAAGCCACAACTACGTCTCCTACACGCACATTACATCACTTAAGCTGCATTGTGCCGGTATACAATGAGTCCAAAAATCTGCCGCAATTTATTCCGCAACTGATTGCAGAGTGCAAAAAATTTGCTCAAAAAGTAGACGTTATCGCTATAGACGATGGCAGCAAAGACGATACGGTCAAGGTGTTAAAGGAGCTGCAAAAAGAGTATGCCTTCACAGCGTTGGTTTTTTCGCGCAATTTTGGCAAAGAAGCCGCTTTAACGGCGGGTTTAAGCCACGTTGATCCGCAAAGCGACGCCACCCTACTCATAGATGCCGATTTTCAGCATCCATTAGCTTGCATCGGTTCTTTTGTTGAACAGTGGCAACAAGGTTATGAGATGGCCTATGGCGTTAGGCTGCATCGTAAGGATCGCCCTGTCATGCTCCGTATGCTGTCGACCTTCTTTTATAAATTGATAGACCGAATCACCCCCATAGAAATTCCCCACGATGCGGGCGATTTCCGCTTATTAGACCGCGACGTGGTACAAGCCTTAAATCAACTGAGTGAACGCGAACGATTTATGAAAGGCCTATACGCGTGGGTAGGCTTTAGTAAAATAGCTATTACTTATGTACCGGAAGAAAGACAACAAGGACAAAGTTCGTGGGGATTAAAAAAACTTATTGATCTCGCCATTACAGGTATTACATCCTTTTCCAACCTCCCTTTACGCATGTGGTCGGTGATAGGCGCCATTATCTCTACCCTATCTTTGTTATATGCATTGATAATCGTATTGGATACGCTAATATACGGCGTAGATTTACCGGGTTATGCCACCATTACGGTCGCCATTACTTTCTTAGGCGGGATACAATTATTATCCATAGGCATTCTGGGAGAATACATTGCCAGAATTTTCACCGAAGTCAAACAACGCCCACCTTATATCATCAGCCGCATTTTAACTTCTGAACAATCAAAATGATTTCTGTTAAAAAAATCATTGTTTGCGCCGACGATTTTGCCTTAAACGAAGGCGTATCCAGCGCCATCATTGAATTATTAAATAAACACTGCATCAGTGCCACCTCCTGTATGACCACGAGCCCGCTATGGCCCGAATGGGGACCTCGTTTAAAAGACTTAGCTTCTATAGCCGATATAGGATTACATTTGGATCTAACAGAATTTACCCCCTTGAGCGCACCATTGGTTGATGGCTTAACGCAACCTCTATCCATAGGACAAACCATCATCAAGGCGTATAGCAGGCAACTGTCTTTGATGGCATTGACGCGTGAATTCACTCTACAATTACAACGCTTTTACGAGGTCATGGGTTTTAACCCACAGTTTATCGATGGACATCAGCATAGTCATCAATTTCCATGCATACGCGATGCGTTGTTAATAGCCTGTAAAGAGCATTTCAAAAATAGCACTATCCCGCCTATACGTTTAGTGAATGGCTATCCTTTCTTTTCCTCATTTCGCGATAGTATCTTAAAATTATTAATACACGCCTTAGGCCGAAATGCCTTCAAACGGGTTTTAGATAAAGCCAAATTAAACTATTATAATGATTTTAAGGGCATCTATGTGTTTAAAGGTGAACCAAATGTTGCACTTTTGTTTCAGAAATTTATTCAACAGATTAGCCCCGGCGGTGTTATGATGTGCCATCCCGGACACCACTCTACGGATGGCATCAGCCGCATTCGTGAACAAGAGTATGTTTTTTTAAACTCCGCAGCATGGCAAATGCTGTTACAAACTGAAAAGGTAGAATTATGTCGTTATCAACAACTAGTAATGTCTTAGAAGCGCCTAGTAAAAAAGAAGCTTTGATTCTTTTTATTCTGTGCGCTATTTTCTATTTTCTATTTTTGGGCAGCCACCCATTGCTATTGCCAGACGAAGGCCGTTACTCCGAAGTAGCTCGCGAGATGCTCGCCACACACGATTTCATCACCCCCCGTTTAAATGGGTCCCTATTTTTTCATAAGCCCATTCTATTTTATTGGTTACAAACTATTCCTATGTCCATCTTTGGAATTAATCCTTGGAGCTTACGCATTATGCCCGTCTTGGTTGGTGTAGGCGGCATTGTATTTTTGTATTGGGCAACAAGTGTATTATTAGGGCGCAATGTAGGGCGAATAGCGGCTATTATTTTAGGTACTACACCGCTTTATTATGGTGCAGCACATT
Organism: Pseudomonadota bacterium; assembly: GCA_021782065.1. The sequence continues at coordinate 19,629 of JAJXVQ010000003.1, read as the reverse complement.
ATGCTAATTTAGACTTAGAAGTGGCGGTGTGGTTGAATGCCAGCATTTTATCGCTACTGGTTGGCGCTTTACAAGAAAAAAAATCCTGGCTGTTTACTGCTTATATCTGTGGCGGTTTAGCCTTTTTAACCAAAGGACTCATTGGCTTAGCCTTCCCGGCAGGCATCATGGGGCTTTGGATCTTAAGCACGCGGCAATGGTCTACCATCAAAAAATTACAGTTACCCTTAGGGCTCAGTTTATTTGCCATCATTTGTTTACCTTGGTTGATCGCGATCAGTCAGCGTAACCCTGATTTTCTAAACTTTTTCTTTTATCAACAACAATTTCAACGTTTTGCTGGCTCCGGATTTAATAATGTTGCCCCATGGTGGTTTTATATCGCCCTTGTGATTGCTGGCTTCTTACCCTGGACTTACTTTTTGTGCCGCCATTTTAAAACGCTGTATAGTCCGCGTCCACAAAATCCTATCACCCTATATTTAACCATCTGGGCCCTAGTCGTATTGATTTTCTTCTCTATTCCCAGTTCTAAATTGGTAGGGTATATTTTACCTATTTTTGCACCTTTAGCTATTTTAACGGCTAGTGTGATAGTACAAACTGGATTAAAACAAAAAGTGTTTAAGACCATTGTGCTCATTTTGGTAGCATTATCTCTGATCACGGCTTATGTGCTGCAATACATGCCCATTAAAAATATGCGCAGTGTGCGTTATCTAGTGAATGCGCTGCCTACCAACATCGCGCCTTTATCCATAGTGAGTTATCACACTTACTTTCAAGATTTGCCCCTATACAGCCAGCAGACTGTGCGTGTGGTTTACCATTGGAGCACCATACATGGGGATAACTGGAGCAGTGAATTGTCTTACTCTCAAGGGCCAGATCCAGAACAGAAAAATCGGTTGATTGAAGAAGAACCTTTCTGGCAGTTATGGCAACAAGATACCCCTTTATATGTATTTATACGCCGTAAGGAACTAGCTTCTTTTGCAGAACAAGCCGGTCATTTTAGACAAATAGCTGCAACGGAAGATACGGTGGTAGTAACGCAGCAGTAAATGTAAGAATCCATTACGAACTTCCATACATCGATAATAATAGGGCCTGTAGCCATTTAGTTTATCGAAGCGCGAAACGAATACAGCCGGGTAAAATATTAGCAAATTTGAGGATAATATCGGGCAATATTTGACGAAAATTTACTATATTTGGGCCGCTGTATTTATTTTGCAGCAGATAAACCAAATGGCTACAGGCCCTAAATATTAAAAATAAGGTGTTGCGCTTTTTCCGTGACAAATCGCAAAATGAAAGCCCAAAGCTATCGTTGCATTGTGTAGCAATGCCCGGGCGCTGCAAAACGCAGCACCCGAGCCTACATGGACGTATTTACGGCTTGTTTGACACAAACGGCAACAGTGACTTTGAGCCATAACAGCCTCAAAACATTTTGAATGGGGAGTATTCCCATTATACACTATGCAACAGCCGCTTCTTTCTCTTTTTGCACCACATAAGACGTCAGCAATGCTTTAACGCGTTTTACATACTTATCTGTACGATATAAACGATCCATCATAATGGCCCCGCCTAATTGTGCAACTATATCTTCAGCTAAAGTACGCGCTATGTCTGGCGCATATGATTGTTGTAAAATATGTGCAACGGCATTTAACCACAGTGAAAAATAGTCTTGAAATAAATCCAAAAACTCGGGCTGTGAATCGGCTAATTCATGTACCAAATTATGCACCAGGCAACCACCGTGATATTCTGCCAAATATTGACCCAAGGTAGTAAAAAGTGAATCGATTTTCTGACTGCCAGACAATTTCTTGTCGTAAATTAAATCAAAACAATTCTCTTTAAAGAAGTTTTGTACAGCACGCATTGCTATCCCCACCAAATCTTTTTTCTCAGAAATGTGGTGATAAATACTTGCCTTACTTAAACCGCAGCCTTGTGCGATATCCGCAATCGAAGTACGATGGTAGCCCTGCATACGCATGAGTTGTCGTGCTTGTTCGAAAATTTGATTCTTGTGATTTATAGAAGCTTTACGTACTGTCATAATCCTTATCCCTGTATAAAATTTTAGTCTCAATGGTGATCCAAGTCACCGCCCATTCCTTCGCCCTATGTCCTTAGCATTTCAAGCTATACTCTTACTGCGTATCTACCCATATTCCATATGCTCTTCGCATTTTATTCTTAGGCTTTGTTGCCTTCACCCATCTTGCATTCGTTATGACAGAATACGTCATTCCTGATGCCGAGGGCTAGGCGCCTCGCCTAAAAATCAACTGCTGTGAGTATGTTGTGGTAACAACTCGCTCCTGCGCACACATCAAAATCGCTTGTAATCCTCTGGATACTGTTATATTTGGTTAAATTATAGCCATCTCGCTTTTTGATCTTATTTTGCGAAAACATGCCGCGCCATAGACTAAAAAAGCTTGTCCGTTCATTGTAGCAGAATATTTTAAAAAGGGTTAATGATTTTGATTCTTTATTTATAATTTGTTGTTTTTTAGATATAAATTTTTACATTAAAGCAGTAACTCAGCAATTTCTACAGCATTCAAGGCCGCGCCTTTGCGTACATTATCAGCAACAACCCATAAATTGATACCGTGTGGATGCGATATGTCTTCACGGATACGCCCTACGTAAACAGCATCTTTTAGACCCTTCTTCATCACCGGGGTAGGATATTGTTCATTCTCTAAAGGATCTTTTACAATGACACCAGGAGCATTACGTAGTAGCTCATACACTTCTTGTGCAGAAATTTTAGCACGCGTTTCAATATGAATGGCTTCAGAATGCCCAAAGAATACCGGCACACGTACCGCCGTAGCATTCACTAAGAGATTATCATCGCCAAAGATCTTTTGTGTTTCCCATACCATTTTCATTTCTTCACGCGTATAGCCATTGTCTTGAAAAGAATCTATTTGTGGAATGACATTAAATGCTATTTGACGCGGAAATACATTCTGCCCTAAGGGGTGTGCATTTAGTACTTGTTGTGTTTGTTGTGCTAATTCCTCCAATCCAGCACGCCCTGCGCCCGACACGGATTGGTAAGTGACCACATTAATGCGTGCGATGCCCACGGCATCGTAAATAGGCTTTAAGGCTACCACCAGTTGTATAGTAGAGCAATTAGGATTGGCGATAATATTACGTTGTCTGTATTCCTCTATGGCGCTACTGTTAACTTCAGGCACAATCAATGGCACATCGGCATCGTAGCGAAAAGCTGAGCTATTGTCGATGACAATACAGCCCGCTTCTGCAGCGCGCGGCGCATACTTTAAAGCCACCGCATTACTGACCATAAAAAAAGCCAAGTCTACTGTGCTGAAATCAAATTGTGCTACATTTTCCACCAGCAATGGTTTTTTACCGAATAAAACGCTCTCTCCTTGAGAACGTTCACTGGCCAAGGGATAAAGCTGAGCAACAGGGAAGTGGCGTTCAGCCAATATTTCTAATAGGGTTTCACCCACCAAACCAGTAGCACCAATGACTGCGACGCGAAATGATTTTGACATATTATCCTCTTATAGATTTGTACTCTTTAAAATGTGCTAATAACGCTTCACGCGTCAAGACAAAAATGCCATCCCCACCCTGCATTAATTCCACCCAAATAAAGGGCAAATTTGGATAGGCATCAACTAAGGCACCACTACTATTCCCCACCTCAACTACCAGCACGCCTTGCGGATTTAAGTGTTGTGCTGCACCCTTGAGTAGACGATGTACGATATCTAAACCATCTATACCCGCCGCCAGCGCCAATGCGGGTTCATGATGATATTCTTGCGGCAAACTCGCCATATCTTCGGCATCCACATAGGGTGGATTGCTGATAATTAAATCAAAAGTTTGCGTAGCAGGGATAGCACTAAACACATCTGATTGCATCAAATGAACCTGATGAGCCAGATCGTGTTTAGCTACATTTATTTTAGCGACTTCTAACGCTTCAGAAGAAATATCCGCTGCATACACTTGAGCTTCGGGCAATGCCAAGGCAGTAGCAATAGCCATACAGCCACTGCCCGTACCTATTTCTAATACCGATTCGATGGTTTCGGCGACTACCCATGGGGCAAATTGTGCTTGGATGACTTCGGCAAAGGGCGAACGCGGAATCAAAACCCGCTCATCCACATAAAAAGGCACCCCTGCAAACCAGGCCTCCTGAGTTAGATACGGTACCGGTATTTTTTGCTCTATACGGCGTACCAGTTGTGTAAGCAAAATGATCTTTTCATGGGGCAATAGGCGGGTATCCCATATCCACACAGGAACATCGGGCGGCAAAGACAAGCATCCTAAAACAAGAGCGGCCATATCGTCCCAAATTGAGATTGTGCCATGACCACAGTAAAGATTAGCTGAGCTGGCTTGTGACACAGCAAAACGTAAAAAGTCCCCCAAAGTATGTAGATTTTCACTTGCTTCGGCTTGTAGGTCAGTTAATTGATGCATAAAAAAATTTGCGTATAATATAATAAAGACTTACAGTATACAGCGAAAATGGTTATGTTTCTATACCATCCTCTTGGCATTTGTAATTAGGCTTTGTTGCCTTTACCCATCTTGCACCACTATGTGACAGAGTACGCCACTCTTGGTGCTCGCGAGCTGGAACTACTCTACCTATTATGTACCGGTCGGTCGAGTCAATATTTATCCGTTTAAACATTAATTCGACCGAACGGTATATTCTTGCTGAGATATACTCTAATGCACTCAATATGAGTCTTTCTTCCTATAAGGCACGAGTAGTTACCGAGAGCGAGTCTTCTCGCTTAAAAATCATCGGGAATGAGTATAAAAAACCTGCTGGAAGAAAGCGCGGTGTATTATACAGAAATTATCTTGACTCCCCCGAGATCAAGGTTTTATTCTGAATATAGTTCCTAACACTGCTTCCAGCAGGGGTGGCATCACTTTGTATTTGCGCATGGACTCAGACCCAAACAACAACCACAAAGAATATCCATCATAGCTTATGGTGTAAGATCAGCAGCCAGCCCTATCTCAGTACCCACTTGCGACAATGAACATCTCCCACAGGAGGCTTACTTCGCTGTGGAGAAGACGTACACAGCGGCCTAAGCTTTACGATAAATACTTTAAAGCATTTTATTTAAATTGTCAACAGTATTTTTAAATTTTTTGTTTATTTTCTTAAAAAAGATGCGTTTACACATAGGTTTGGTGTATAATCGTTGAAGTTAACATGATGAACAATGAATCAGTCAGCGTATACAACACATTTGGAGAATATAGGAATGTCAAAATTAAGCACCGTCTTGAAAGCTTTAATGCACGACGTAGGGATCACAGTCACCGAATTAGCTAGGCAAACTGGCGTAGGCCAGCCGGTTATTCATCGCATGGCTTCGGGCGAAACCGATAACCCTAAGGTTGGCTCATTAAGCCCCATTGCCAAATTCTTTGGTGTGAATATCAGCATGTTAGTAGGTGATGAACCCTTGCCACCCAGCCGTTTCGCGGGCAGTTACAACCCGTACTATCGTAGCTGGAGCCAATTGCCTTTGCTAAATTGGGAACAATGCGTAGCTTGGCCGCAAAAACATTTGCCAGCAGAAATTTGCAGCGTCATTTCAACTGAATCTAATGTTACAGACAAAGCCTTCGCCGCACGTATGGAAGACCACACCATGGAATCACAATACCCTAAAGATACATTAATGATCTTTGAACCCAGTATTACCGCCAGTGATAAAGACATCATCGCTATCCATGTAGAAGGGCAAAATAAAATTCAAATCAAACAACTGATGTTAGATGGCAAAGACGTTTATTTGAAACCCCTAAATGACGATTTTGAAATTAACCGCGTCGATAAACCCTATCGCATTTTAGGGGTGTTGGTGCAATCCTTGACCGAGTATTATCAAGACCAATTACGTAAAGAAGTTGAACCCGAAGAAGCGTCTCCTGTTAAAAAGAAAAAGTTTTCTAAGGAAGAAATATCATAAAAAAGATGCGAGTATATTCACAGCAGTTGATTTTTAGGCGAGGCGCCAAGCTCTCGAGCAGCAGGAGGGTAGTACTCTACATGACTGGGGCGAGATGGGCGAAGGCAACAAAGCCTACAAATCCAATGCGAAGAGTATAGTTCAATGCATTTTGGCGTGCTCGCTAACATTATTACTGTTTTATTTGTAGCGGTACTCGTTACCACTGTTTTACGGCGGTTACGATTACCGCCCATCCTGGGATATTTACTCGTCGGCATGATAGTAGGCCCTTATGGACTAGACTGGATTGCAGACTCACAAAACGTCATTAGTCTAGCTGAATTTGGTGTGGTTTTCTTGATGTTCACCATCGGCCTAGAATTTTCTTTACCCAAGCTCATTGCCTTAAGGCGCAGCGTATTGGGCTTAGGCAGCTTACAAGTGGTTATCACCAGCATTGTTGCGGGTTCGCTGACTTATTTGTACGGCTTTAGCCTTACTGCTGCCATAATAGTCGCTGCCACCATCGCCATGTCCTCTACAGCAATTGTCAGCAAACAGTTAAAAGATCAATTAGAATTAAACCAAGCCCATGGTAAAAATGCCATAGGTGTATTATTGTTCCAGGATCTGGCCGTTATCCCCTTTTTGATTTTAATCCCTAGCCTAGCCAATGGTAATCACGATGTGTGGAAACCTCTGATTGAATCCTTGTTTAAGGGCGGCTTGGTATTATTGATCATGCTAGGTTTAGGCCGTTGGGTGATGCGCCCCCTATTCCATGAAATTGCCAAAGCGCGTTCATTAGAATTATTTACCCTCACCGTATTGTTAGTCACTTTGTCTGCTGCGTGGTTGACCGAAATAGCCGGTTTGTCCCTAGCCTTAGGTGCTTTTTTATCTGGCATGATGTTGGGTGAGACCGAATATCGTCATCAAATCGAAGTAGAAATTAGGCCTTTTAGAGATGTTTTACTAGGATTGTTTTTCATTTCTACCGGCATGTTATTAAACTATCATATTTTAAACCAGGCCTTATTACCTTTAACGATGTTGATCTTAACCATCACCATCATCAAAGCCATCATCATATATGGTTCAGCGCGATTATTGCGCATAGAAAACAAAGATAGTTTAAAAACCGCCCTGGTGCTGGCTCAGGGGGGTGAATTTGGGTTTGCGCTGCTATCAATGGCTTTTGGGGAAAATATCATTCCGGTTACTCATGGGCAAATTATCTTAGCCGCTCTGGTATTTAGTATGGCCCTATCTCCTTTTTTAATTCGTTATAATGAACAAATCGCTTGCTTTTTCTTAAAAAAGAAAAAAGAACCCTTGTCTTCCCCGCCAAAGACGCTCAGTCAAGAAGCCTTGCAACGAGTCAGCGGTGTACACGGTCACATCATCATCTGTGGCTATGGCCGTGTGGGACAAAACATGGCGCGCTTTTTAGAACGTGAAAACTTTGACATCATTGCAGTGGATATGGATCCTAAGCGAGTCATAGACAGCGAGTTAGCGGGTAACACGGTGATCTTCGGCGATTCCGGGAATTTAGCCTTACTAAAATCCATAGGCTTGGATAAAGCCCGTGCGTTGGTGTTCAGCTTCTTAGACAGCCATACGGTCTTGAACGTACTACCACAAATTCGCAGAGAATTACCCCATTTGCCGGTATTGGTACGCACCCGCGATGATTCCCAATTGGAATTGTATCAAAAGGCTGGTGCCACTGAAATCGTACCTGAAACCTTGGAAGCAAGTCTCATGCTCTCCTTTCAAACCATGATATTATTGCACGTGCCGCCGCGCAAAGCGATGCGTCATTTAATGCATGCGCGTAAAAATCGCTACCAACTGCTCCATGAATATTTTCCCGGCGAAGAATTAGATGAGAGCGTAGATATGGGGCCAGAGAAAAAACAATTGGCGGTAGTAACTCTAGATAAAAATGCTTTTGCAATCGGCGCAATGGTTAAAGATTTAAAATTAGAGAATGTAGCATTATCCGCCGTGCGTCGTGGTGGTATACGCGGTGACGAACCTTCACCTGATACCGAATTAAGAGAACAAGACGTGTTAATACTCTATGGCACGCCGCAACAATTGGCCCGGGCCGAGAAGAAGTTGTTGCAGGGGTGAGGTGAATTTATAGGCAGATTCCTTTCTTAAGCTCTTCCGCAGTTTTATATACTTCTGTTCAGCCGTGGATGGTTACAATTTTAGTTATGTTTTATGCTTGTTATCTTATGTAAATCTTCTTCCTTTACGTCTTCTGGGTCTGAACACATAAGGTGAAGCAAGGAGTTTGTGTCACCTACAAGAGCATCTGTTCTGGCTAAAGTAGCGTCAGTTTTATCAAAAGAGCGCTGTAGCTCCTCTTTAGGCATCTGCACGTGCTTTAATGCCTATTAAAGTGCGCCTTTCCATAATAAAATGAAAAGGAATAGATACATAATTAGCGAATTTCCCCTGAAAATTCTTACTTCTTGTTACTTGTGTCCTTACTAACAAACGTGTTTTTTGACTATTAATTGGCTCTAATAAAAATGTTCCCCAATTCTCTAAAACAAATGTTTCTTCGGGTTTAACATACAGAACTTTAAAATTATAGGGAATGATACTCTGCTCTTCATGAATTGAACCTCGAACCATATCTCCTACTTGCAGATTTTCAAATTGAGGCTCTTTTAGATCTTCATCCTGAATCACATAACCTAATGGCTGTTCAATAAACTCATAACTATAAAATCCAAACCTAGCTGCATCAACCATTTCCAGACATCTGCCTTTTTAGCATTAATAGAAATTGCTCTTGTAGACGTTATTTTTAAGTTCTTATCATCACCAGCCAATGGCATGGATATTTCCTTTTTAGAGGCCCCCCACGTTGTAATGATTGGCTTTAAATATACGGCGTAGATCAGTAAATGAATCGCGCTTATGAAAAATACAATTAATATTGATTTAAGTATTTTATGCATTCTGGCTTTCCCCTCGCTACGGGCTTCTGGTTAATTCAGCAGCGATCAAATGACTATCACTTCACCCGTCTCATCAACACAAATCCTAGCCCCGAAAATAACAACAAAGGAATCAAGGCGGCAAACATAGGCGGGATCTGATATAGTAAACAGAAAGGACCTATAAATTGATTGACGATATAAAATAGAAAGCCGAGACTAACACCCGCCACCAAACGCAATCCCATAGTGGCGCTGCGCAAGGGCCCAAAGATAAATGGAATGGCTAAAAACATCATCACACAAGCGGTCAAAGGCGCAAAAATTCTCTGCCAGAAATTCAATGCATAGTCTGCCGATCGCAAAGCATTGTGGTTTTGATAATAAATAACTTTTTGTAGCCTGATTAAATTCATTTCATTGGGCTCAATCGATGTTATGCGTAAAATAAGTGGATCCAATTGTAAAGGCCACCATTGCTTCTCTACAATATCTGAAGTAGTTTTGTCCGCCGCAATATGGGTAATTTGTACCGATTTTACTTCCCAGCCATGGCCTTGATGCTGCCCTTCTTCAGCCGAACTCACTGTCGTTAAATGATGCGCATTATCAAATTCATACCGCGTTAAACCCGTGACCATGCCATTACGGTTGACTGCATCAAAATGAAAAAAACTATTCCCTTCACGTGCCCAGACCCCGTATTGTGTAGCCACCGCCTGGCCATGGCTACGCGCGACGGCTTTCATAATTTCAGCCTCATGATTTAATCTAGGTGCTAAGGTTTCATAGAATGCACAAACTATAAGGACAAATACTAAAATAGAACTTAAAATAATGCGTACGATTTGCATTAAAGTTATACCCGAGCTGCGCATCACCACCAACTCGCTGTGACTGGCCAAATGTCCCAACCCCATCAAAGCGCCTAACAGGCCTGCCATAGGAAACATCGTGTATAAATCATTGGGCATGGTCATTAATACATAAGCAACTGCCGCCCATAGGGTATAATTGCCATCACCCACATCATTAAATTCAGTCATAAGACGCACGAAAAAATCCATCCCAAAAAATATCAGCAATACTATCAATGTGGTAGTAGTAATGGTCTTGAACAAATAACGCGATAAAATACTCATACTGATTTATTCCAAAACTGTAGCCGTGCCCAAATTTTCTGCCACTGATAAGGATCTAGATACAAGGATAGTGCTATCAATAATAAGACTAGGTGTAAAAACCATAGGCCTATATAGGATGGAATAACACCCTCTTCTAACCAGCCTCTGGCAACAAATTGCATATTGGCATAAACGGTATACAATAAAATAGCCGGAATGAGTTTACGATATCGACCTTGCCGTGGATTCACCCTACACAACGGTAAAGCCAATAAAACTAAAATAGGCACCGATAGAGGCATTGAAATACGCCACTGCAATTCGGCCATTGCTTTTTTATCGCTAAACGCTTGCGCCCATAGTTCGCTTAAACTTAAACTATCATAACCTAATTTGGTTTTAATATTATCAGCATCTGGAATGCGTGCACCATACTGTTTGAAATGAATCACACGAAAATCACGTTGCCCAGGAACACCGCTATACTCTGTGCCATTTTCTGCCACTACAAAAGAACCGTCCAATTCACTATTTTGCATTTGGTAGGCCTTATCCGCCGACAATACGCGCCATACCGGTACTTTAGTAGCTACATCTACACCATTTACTTTTTTATGTATCGTCACGGATTCTCTTTTGGCTATAAAAATATTTTGTGCGGTTTGTGTTGGATTATCCACATTTTCCACATACACGACATTTTGATCATTCAGACTTTTAAAGCGCCCCGGAACCAAGGTATTGATGATGATGGTAGCAGGATTAGTAGCAAGAATTTTATCCTTATCACGTACCAACCAAGGTGTAATATAAAAGTTCATTGCTAACACCAAGACAAAAACCACACTGGCAAAAGTAAGCGTATAGCTAAGTAATTGTTTTTGACTCACGCCGCAGGCTTGCAACACCGTCATTTCACTGTCTACATAAAGACGACCGTAGGCCAATAGAATGGCAATGAATAAACCTATAGGTAGCAGAAATCCTAATAATATAGGTATTTCCAAAGCCATGATTTTAAGCAACATACCGCCTGTGAGTTTACCGGCAGCCGCACGCCCTAAGAATCGCACCAATTGATTACTTAAAAAGATCAGTACCAAAATACCACTGATAACACATAAATGGGCGTAGATTTCTTTGGCCAGATATTTTTTAATAACCACTATAACTACTCACCCTTTTTAAAGAAACGCCCAGATTGGGATGCCGATTGCGGTACTCATAAATAAGAAAGTAATTAATAACCACTGCTAAGACTCGCTTTGTTCACCTGATTTCGCTATAATTTTAGCCCTGGCCCATTATTACACTATTTGAGGAGCACCATGAATTTTACGCTAAGCACCGACGCACCACAACAAATCAAAGCAGATTGTTTGATCATCCCCCTATTTACAGAGCCTAAGGCTCAGGATCCTCAGGTCAAACTACCTGCTAAAATTGCCAAAATTTTAACCGATTCTGTTCGATTAGGCAATATCAATACCGATTGCGGAGAAGTTAATTGGCTATTTGATGTCAAAGAATGCACCGCTCCGCGGTTATTGGTGGTTGGATTAGGCTTGGCCAGCGATGTTAGCGCTGAAAAAGCGAGCAAAGCCCTGCAAGCCACCGCTGCTGCCCTAGTGCGAAAACAATATACCAGTGCTGCTCTCGTTTTAGATGGCCTGACTTGCAAAGCCTTAGACGAAACGCAATGGGTACAACGTGCTGCACTGGCTTTTAATGAAAATGCATATCAATTTAATGCATTTAAAACAAAGACCGCTACTAAAAAGCCTACCCTAAAATCTATCTCTTTTTGTGTAGATAAGTCGAACTTAAAAAGCGCACAAAAAGCATTAAATTATGCTTTAGCCTTAGCAGAAGGCATGTCTTTTGTTAAGGATTTAGCTAATACCCCGGCTAATCACTGTATTCCAAGCACCATAGCCAAAACCGCGCAAGAGATGGGCAAAAAAAATGCTAAGATCAAGACTACGGTTCTCTCTGTCCCCGAGATGAAAAAGTTGGGTATGAATACCATGTTAGCCGTGGGACAAGGGAGCCGTAATGAACCTAAATTCATCATTGTAGAATACAATGGTGCTAAGAAATCACAAGCACCCATAGCATTGGTTGGTAAGGGCATCACTTTTGATACGGGAGGTATTTCCCTCAAACCCTCCGCAGGCATGGATGAAATGAAATATGATATGTGCGGTGCAGCGACAGTGCTTGGCGCTATTAAAGTAGCAGCTGCTTTAAATCTGCCCATCAACCTAGTGGCATTGGCCCCTTGCGCCGAAAATATGCCCGGCAGCCATGCAATCAAACCCGGTGATATCGTTACCACGTTATCGGGCCAAACCGTAGAAATCATCAATACCGATGCCGAAGGCCGTTTGGTCTTGTGCGATGCCCTAACGTATTGTGCGCGTTATAAACCTGAAGTGGTATTAGACTTTGCCACATTGACTGGCGCTATGGTGGTGGCTTTAGGAACCCACACTTCTGGCTTTTTTACCGATGATGAAGAATTAGCAAGCGCATTAAATGAAGCTTCAAAAAATAGCTTAGACTGTGCCTGGCGTATGCCCCTAATTGCTGCTATGAAAGACGATTTAAAAAGCAATTTTGCCGATCTTGCTAATATTGCCCCGCACCGTTGGGGTGGCGCAATTGAAGCAGCGGTTTTCTTAGCGCAATTTACACAAGATTATCGTTGGGCCCACTTTGATATCGCTGGCACGGCCTGGACTATGGGTACAAACAAAGGGGCTACTGCACGCCCCTTACCCTTGCTGATGGATTATCTGTGTCAGCGTGCTTATAGAAAATCATGAGTCTTAGTGTAGATTTTTATGTATTAAAAGAAACGGGTGCTGAAGCCAGCACCCTTCTCGCTTGTTGTTTAGCAGAAAAAGCCTACTTACATCATAAGACAGTTTATATACATTGCGCTGAAAATAAAATAGCAGTGGACATAGATAAATTGCTCTGGACCTTCAAGGAAGAAAGTTTTATTCCTCATGCCAGTCATACAACGGCTGCAGCAGCGAATGCCCCCATAGTCATAGGCTGTACTTATGATGAGCAACACCGTATTTACGATATTTTAATCAACCTACACCCCAAAATTAACCCTGAATGGCAAAAATTTAGTAGAATATTGGACATCATTAACAATGATCCTCTGTCTAAAGAACGAGGACGACAACGCTATAAATATTACCGTGAAGCCCAATGCCAATTAAATCTACATGAATTATAGAAAGAGTATACTATGAACGATCCTTTACCAGCCCAATATGCCCCTGAAGCTTTAGAAAAAGAATGCTATGCGTTTTGGGAGCCCCAAGGTTATTTTAAGCCACAGGGCAAAGGCAATCCCTATTGCATCATGTTGCCTCCTCCTAATGTCACTGGCAGCTTACATATGGGTCATGGATTCCAACATACCTTAATGGATATTTTAACTCGCTATCACCGCATGCAAGGGGATAATACACTGTGGCAACCCGGCACCGATCACGCGGGTATCTCTACACAAATGGTGGTAGAAAGACAATTATTACAAAAAAACCAATCGCGCCATGACCTGGGTCGAGAAGCATTTGTAGATGAGATTTGGCAATGGAAAAAAATCTCCGGTTCACGCATCACGGAACAAATGCGCGTCATGGGGAATTCTTGCGATTGGACACGCGAACGTTTTACTTTAGATGAAGGTTTATCCGCAGCGGTCAATACTGCTTTTGTTAAATTATACGAACAAGGTTTGATTTATCGCGCTAAACGTTTAGTGAATTGGGATCCGAAATTATTAACTGCGATTTCCGATTTAGAAGTCTTAAATGAAGAAGAAGATGGTTTTCTGTGGCATATACAGTACCCCGTGATAGGCTGTGACGATGTATTAACCGTTGCCACCACGCGCCCTGAAACTTTATTGGGTGATACTGCCGTTGCCGTGCATCCAGACGATGGCCGCTATCAGCATTTAATAGGCAAAAAAGTAGCCCTACCCTTAACGGATCGCGAGGTTCCCATTATTGCCGATGACAGCATAGACATGGAATTTGGCAGCGGCGCAGTTAAAATCACCCCAGCTCATGATTTTAACGATTATGACATGGGTTTACGTCATAACTTAGCGATGATTAACATTCTTACAGCCGATGCGCATTTGAATGAAACGGTCCCTGAAGCTTATAAAGGCTTAGATCGTTTTGCCGCTCGCGAAAAAGTGTTAGAAGACTTAAAAGAGCTAGGCTTACTCATCAAAACCGAGCCTCATCGTTTAAAAATTCCACGCGGTGATCGTTCCGGTGTTATTGTAGAGCCTTACTTAACGGATCAATGGTTTGTTAAAATGGCCGACTTGGCTAAACCCGCCCTTGACGTAATCAAAGAGGGCAAAATACGCTTTGTACCTGAAAATTGGCAAAATACTTATTTTCAATGGTTAGACAATATTCACGATTGGTGCATCAGCCGTCAATTGTGGTGGGGGCATAGGATCCCCGCTTGGTATGACAATCAGGGTCGTATTTTTGTAGGTAAAGATGAAGCCTCGGTACGCATGCAACATAATATTGCAAACGACATTCCTTTAAAACAAGAAGAAGATGTATTAGACACTTGGTTTTCTTCGGCATTATGGCCTTTTTCTACCTTAGGTTGGCCCGAGAAAACTGCGGATTTAAAAACCTTCTATCCTACTTCGGTTCTCATCACCGGCTTTGATATCTTATTTTTTTGGGTAGCACGCATGGTGATGATGGGATTAAATTTCATGGGCGATGTTCCCTTTAAAACGGTGTACATTACCGGCCTGATACGCGATCACGAAGGTCAAAAGATGTCTAAGACCAAAGGCAATGTCTTAGATCCCTTGGATCTCATCCACGGTATCGACCTAGAAACCTTGGTTGAAAAGCGCATTAGCGGTTTAATGCAACCACAAATGGCTGCACGCATTGAAAAGGTTACTCGTGAACACTATCCGCATGGCATTCCCGCTTTCGGCACCGATGCTCTGCGCTTTACCTTTTGTGCCTTAGCCTCCACCGGACGCAATATACGCTTCGATTTAGCGCGTTTAAGCGGCTATCGTAACTTTTGTAATAAACTGTGGAATGCTGCGCGCTTTATTTTACTGCAGACTACGGATAAAACTATAGCTAAAACTTATGATATTGAACAACTGTCTCTAGGAGAATGCTGGCTGTTATCACGCTTGCAGCATACGATTCTGCTGTCGAAAGAACATTTAGACGCGTATCGTTTCGATTTATTGGCACAACAATTGTATGAATTTGCTTGGGATGAATTGTGTGATTGGGGCTTAGAATGGGCAAAGACCATTTTACAAAGCGATGTGGCCGAAGAGAAAAAGGCGCAAACTCGTTATGTGTTAATACATGCTTTTGAGAGCTTGTTAGCCCTATTGCATCCCATCATTCCATTTATAACCGAAAAATTATGGCAATCTTTTAAACCCTTGTTGGAATTAACCATGCCATCATTAATGCTGCGCACCTACCCGCAATATGACGTCGCTTTGCGCGATGAAAACACGGAAGAGTTATTTGCCGTAGTACAAGCCATCATCGTAGCGGTTAGAAATATACGCGCAGAAATGAATATTGCGCCAGGAAAGCCGCTAGCCTTATCTTTACTGACGACAAACAATGCCTTGCGCGCGAGGTTAAGCCCTTATTTAGATAATATAAAACCACTGGCACGCTTATCGGCCATTACTTGGATAGATCAGGCATCCCACCAGCAGCAATTTGCCACAGCAGAAATTAAGGAGATCACCTGCTTTATAGACTTAGCGGGCTTGATTGACATAGCTGCTGAGAAAGAACGCCTTAGTAAAGAAAAGTTAAAGTTAGAGCAAGAAATTACCAAATGCCGCGCCAAATTAGACAATCCACACTTTGTAGATCGCGCACCTCTTGCCGTGGTCGAGCAGGAAAAAGCTCGTTTAACCGAATTTAGCGTTACTTTGGAAAAGGTGATAATGCAATTGCAGCGGTATTGAGTGTATTATGTAAAGGTTTAGACTTAAAACATCACTATCAAATTTGGCATTCACGACATCGTTCTATCTTTAATGCCATGACCCATTTAACTGCCGCTTTCAGCGCCGACCTGATTGAGCCATTGTCCTTATCTGCGATTAAACTCCTTGCTAACTCATAATTGCGGTTTAATCAGTTATTTTCTTAAAAAAAATCCCCCTCCCCCTTGCTATTTAGACGCAGATCCACTACGATAGCGCCTTGTTGTTCCCCGATAGCTCAGTCGGTAGAGCAAGTGACTGTTAATCACTGGGTCACAGGTTCGAGTCCTGTTCGGGGAGCCAAACTACAACACTCGCTTCTTCATCTAAATATCTAAAAAGTACTAGATGTTCTTCCTCACTACGCCCCCTTTTTTACTGTATAATTGAATAAGAAATAAGAAAACCATCATGATACAGTCGGTCGGTAAAAAAATTTATAACGCGGTTAGATAATACGGATTTAAAAAACTCATGAAGCAAACAATCATCCCCATCCCAACACAGGGCAATACTGGTGCTGAAGACAAACAAGAAGACTCTTTAGAAATAGTAACTCCTCCTGCGAACCTCTCCGAAGTTAAAATCATTACCTATACAGAAGCACTAAAAGAATTATTATCTTGCGCCCTACCCTTTACCGCGGCCAGAGGTATTAATTCAATTTATTGGGCCACAACAGGGTTTATTCTCAATAAATTAGGTCCAACTGCATTTGCAGCGGGGCCCCTCATTATATCCATCGCATATGCAACAGGGGGGACTATGCGCGCCGGTTTGCTGTCTACGGCCGGTTTAGTAGCAAAATTAGATGCCGTGGGTCAAAAGGGATCTATTGGGCCATTGGTCAACCGTGGATTTATATTGGGAATGGGTTATTCAATACCTTGTATTCTAGTAATGCTCTATTCTGACAACCTGCTTAACACGATAGGGATATCTGAACCCGTTACCGCGGCTGTAGGCGAATATTTTGATGGTTTAGCCTATGGAATTCCTGGGATTGTCTTTATGACCGTCGATATGTGCTTTGCCAATGGCATTAAGAAATCATTGATTACAATGATCGCTATGTTCGGCTGTGTAACTGGGACGGCTGCCATTGGCTATCCGTTGGCGCTAGGATGGCCAGGTTTTCTGCCCGAAACGGGTGTATATGGCTTAGGGCTAGGCATGTCTATAGCCGTTTGGATGACCGCTGCAGGGTTGCACAGCTATTATTTTCTGAATAGCCAATTCAAAGAATATAATTTATTTAGCTTTGATAGAACAAGTTTGCGCCTTATATTCTTTTCTGATGTTGAAAATCAAGATAAGCCCGTTTATCTGCAAAATATTTTACATAGTATAAAGCTATGCCTGCCAATGAGTGCGGAAAATTTGGCAGAATGGGGAAATCTGCTGGGAATTTCTATTATTTGTGGGCTCATTGGTAGTGACTGCTTGCAGGCACAACAAATTTCTATGAACCTAGTCTCTCCCTATACTATGCTTTACATAGGATTCACCAATACCGGCTATATGTTGGTAAGTCGCCACTACGCAGCCGTACGTGCAAACTCTTCTCATGATGCCTTCATAAATGTCAGAACGATCGGCACTGTCACAACCCTATTGGGAGTGGCTGCAGCGACCACCGTAGGAACTTTCATGGTCAGCATGCCTCGACAAATTTGTAATTTATATATTGATGTAAACGATCCTAATAATGAAGAAATCCTCATCATGGCTCAAGCATTTTTGATTGCCAATGGGATAGGCTTGCTGCTTGATAGTATGAGAATAAGCAATGCTGATCTATTAAAAGGGCTTGAAGATGTGCTATACGCGCCACTGTTGAGCTTTTTCTTTATGAGCATGGTTGGACTCACCGTCGGTGGTTGTATGACATTGCTCTTAGACTGGGGCGCAGATTGGTTATTCATAACGCGAGACGTAGGCGTTCTGCTTGCCGCTATAGGCATAGCGTATAGATGGTTAAAAAAATCTTCTACTATGGAGTTAGCTGCTGAACATGACTTCATACTACCCAACCAAGATTTAAGGCAAACACTATGCCCTACATTTGGCGGGGAAGAAAGAAATTGTTTTACTTTTTTCTATTGTAATGATATTGATGAAGAGGGAACGCCGCTTATAGATGTCGCGACGATCAATGACACCCCTTATTTGGGAGCTCGTTATTGATTAAGCCACTAATCTTTATAATAATAAGGAGTTGAATAATCACTGGGATCAGAACCACCCTATTAGTTATACTTCTGAAACCTTAAGGAAATATGATGTATTTTAATATAGGTAATAGGCCTGTTCATTTGTAAAAAAATTGACTTCTAAAAAATTGCTGTCAGTATGCCTGATTCGGCGCAAATTTCCTCCCGCTATAAACGCACCTAACTCAGTATTGATTTTTCGCACATTCTAATATAAAATTTGACGTCATCATCCGTTGGGCATTTAAACCCCGGATAAGAAGGTAAGATCTTGCGTTTGGCAAGAGCTATTTTATAAAAATATTAGAGGAAAGATGAGGAAAGATTATGAACAATTTTTGGCGTATCAGAATTTCGAGTGTGAAGAATGGTTGCAACTCGATTGGAATTGAGAAAGGGGAATATCCAGTTGAGGAAGTAGAATCAGCAATAGAAAAAATAAAACAGTTCTGTAGTAAAACGGATATAACTATAGAGTCTTATGGACGCGGGTACGATAGTTTAAAGATCAAGATGGAAAATGGTATTCAGAAAACGTATGGCCTTACTCCATATGGAATAGATATTCAGATGATGTTAACCTATATAGATGAATGTACGTCATTAGTTGCTACAGCTAATCAAGGTATTAGTGGTAACCCATACGCTCAATTTCAGCGGCAATCTTCACAAGAAGAAAGTATAGGGGCAATGGAAGAACCTGTCTCTAATCAATGTTCAATTTTGTAGTCAATAGGTATTCAAACAATCAGGACTAATTTTCGTGCCTTTTCGTTGGTCGTGAGGACTATAGAAAAGGCACATTCTTTCTATGTTAGGGATTCTAGGCGTAAAACTCGAGATGGAGTTCTAGCCCGCATTCCGCTGCCTCAATTCAGACAGTGTTTGCTCTGCTTGCATCTGTGTCTTACAATGCATTAACCCATCGTCAGCATACCTTAGTATCACCTTACCCTACGGAAATGTTGAATGATTGCGTTGCATCCATTTATAAAATACAGGATGCAAGAATAGATGACGCAGGCAAGGGCTAATCACCCCGCCTTATGAACGCGAATTCTGGATAAGGAAATCCCCCATAAAAAGCCCCAGTTTTGAGCATTTTTATAACAAAAATAGCCATTAAAATACTCAGCAATCCCCTCATTTTCTTATGCGACTCTTTTAGTCTGTTTTTGCTCTATTTTGTAGCCAGCTTACTATCACGAAACTCTAAAATAATGCAAGTTTTTTAGCCGTTAATAGAAACAGTGTTAA
>JAJXVQ010000055.1 GCA_021782065.1 Pseudomonadota bacterium | reverse complement strand
ATTTTTTTTTGGTTAAATTGATTATACGCCCAATGAGGATCTTTTTTTGAGGATAGAAAAAGTTTTATGCTGAATCTTTGATCTAAATTTGGTCAGAATGCAATGGGGAATGTTGTACTCTCAAGTAATAAGTTTCAGCCCTTTTTCGAGCAGCTTTGCAAAAAGAGTTTCGCTGATATAGCCTTTATCACCAAAAGCCAAACCTTGTAAGCATTGCAATAAAGATTCACACGCTTTAGAATCACTGACATTGCCGCGAGTGATTTTAAAAGCAATTAATTGGCCTTGGTCATTAATGACAATATGCAATTTTAAGCCAAAAAACCAGCTTACAGAAGTTCTACCATAGGCAGCAATTTTTTCGAACGTTTTATGTCTTCTAGAGCGTTTTAAATGGCAGACAGGCAAACAAGTTGAATCGATATAATAAATACCTGTTTTTTTACCGGCATTCAGTTGGGAAAATAAAATTAATTGCAAAGTGACCCGGTGCATGATTTCAATGAAGCGATTGTAGCTAGGTAAAGTTGGAAATTCTGAAGTGAAGAAGCGCGCTAAAAAGCCGGTATAAAAAATTTTAAAGTTACGATATCCAGAAGACTGAAAAGCCACTAAAATGGTCATTATTTCACTGTCACTTAAAGAGCAAGCTGGGCCTCTACGTTTTTCACCCGAGGAAGAGGTCAATAATTTATCTTCAGTAAAATGCACGAAGTCCTCGCAAAAATCATCTATTTGGCAAAAAATATGGGTGAGCTGGTGGGTATCCATGTTAATTCCTTACTTTGGTTGGTAAAAAATTAACACAATACCGCTAGCTCAACTCATTTTCAATAGCTAACTGGTTGATCTATATTAAATTAAACTCCGAGCTCAGGTTATAGAAAACCCTTCTTGAGTAGGCAGTTTTTCAGTTGCCCATTGTGGCACTATAAATTGATCAGACTTCATTGTCAGTGGTTTAGCTTGATAGGTTGCACAAGCACCAACAACAGCAATCAATAGTATTAACAAGAGCTGTTTTGCAGGGTTTACTATAAAATACCTGTACATGACGCTTATTTCCTATGAAGCCGTATCATCCGTTTTCGTTTCTGTTGTTGACCTGGTGTTAAGACATTTTTCTTGCCTTCATAAGGATTGCTATCGGTTTTAAATTGTAAGCGTATGGGCGTGCCGATAATTTTAAGCGCTTTATGATACACATGCATCAAATAACGCTTATAGGTTTCGGGCAAGGCTTCGGTCTGTTTGCCATGAATCACGATGATCGGCGGTTGATGGCCACCTGCATGCGCCATACGTAACTTAATGCGTCGTCCATGCACCATAGGTGGTTCATGACGCGTGGTTGCATCTTGCAAGATCGTCGTCAAACGGCCTGTGGTAAATTCCATACGAGATGATCGATAAGCTTGTTTAATATAGGTATATAAGCTGCCTACACCTGTACCATGCAAGGCCGAGATGCACTGAATCTTAACATAGTCTACAAAATGAAATGAATCTAGCAACGCGCCGCGCACATTTTTTTTGGTTTCAGTATCCAGGCCATCCCATTTATTAACAGCAATGACCACAGCACGGCCAGCATCGATAATATAATTAAATAAACGTTGATCTTGTTGAGAAATTTCTTCACGCGCATTGAGCACCAAAATAGACACATCGGCAACTTCAATGGCTTGCAAGGCTTTGATCACCGAAAAAGTTTCTACTGTTTCAGTGACTTGCGCTCGCCGTCTAACACCCGCCGTGTCGATAAAGGTATATTCTGCACCGTGATGTTGATGTGCAATATAAATGCTGCTGCGCGTCGTTCCAGGCATATCGTAAACGATGGTGCGCTCTTCTCCCAATAAACGATTGATCAGGGTGGATTTGCCTACATTAGGTCGCCCTACTATAGCGACTTTAATGCCGCTGTGTTTAAGCTCTTCTTCTAGCACTTCTTCCGGCTTAGGCAACTCGCTTAAAACCGTTTCCAATAATACATTCACACCACGTCCATGGCTGGCGGCAATGGCATGCACATCGCTAAAACCCAATTGATAAAAATCTGCCACCACTTCGTCGATCACTTTGCCATCGACTTTATTTACCACCAAATGCACTTTTTTATTCAAGCGCCGCAATTCATTAGCCACATCCACATCGGCACTGGTAACACCTGCTTTGGCATCGACCATAAACAACAATATATCGGCTTCTTGCATGGCTAAGCGCGCTTGTGCTTCGGTTAAATGCTCAATATCCAGCGCAGCCTCACCTATGCCTCCAGTATCGATGACAATAAAACGTTGCTCTTCTATACAGCCTTCACCGTATTGGCGATCACGCGTCACACCAGGTTCATCGGCAATTAAAGCATCCCGCGTACGCGTGAGACGATTAAATAAGGTGGACTTGCCCACATTGGGTCTGCCCACAATAGCAATAACAGGTAACATGGTAACATTCGCCTCTTTTTAAGAAAGAAACAACACAAAATGGTTGAATATTTGCGTGTATTCATTATGGGTGGTTCACAAACCGCCCCTACTAAATAAGCCTCAGAACATTTTAGGATCGGGAAGCACACCGCCCAGAGGCTTAATCAAATGCAATTGGTTTTACTTCTCCACAAATGAAGAATCTACAACATTTTTCATAAACTATACGCAGCCACAGTGCCGTTGTTGGACATAATAAAAACTGTATTTCCATCGGCAACCGGGTTTGAGGCGATACCTTTTTTATCCATCTGTACCCGCGCAATAAAATGACCATCGGTTTGGCTCAACCAATGCACATCACCCATATTATCGGCAATAACTATATTATCACCTACAACTACAGGTGCAGTTAAAGTACGTCCCAATAATTTATTTTGCCGCCACAACACTTTGCCTGTAGCAGGGTTAAAGGCCCACACCCGGCCTTTAGTATCGGTAACAAACAGCGCATTAGCAGACAAGGCTAAACCACTGCGCGTAGAGATGCGATGCTCCCAAATCGGTGCTGCTTTAAATTTATCTAGAGCGACTAAGCTACCTTGGTAGCTACCTACATAGATCACATTGTTACTGATCAACGGATTGGCATCGATATCCACCATACGCGAAATGTCGGAGACACCAGTAGGCTCTACTGCTGCACGCTGCCATAATAACTCGCCCTTATCTAAAGTAACTAAAGTGACTTTCCCATCAGCACTACCTTGAATTACAATGCCGTCGCTGATAACAGGTGAGCTACCACCTTCTAAAATCATGCTGGGTACATTACCCTCATAGCTCCAGATTTGGCTACCATCATTAGAACGAAAAGCCAGCATTTGTTCATCAATGGTCTTCACTATAACACTGCCAGTGCTATAAGCGGGTGCCGCAAAGCTTCTATTAGGCAAGGTGACTGCATACGCCTTAGCGCCGTTACTGACATTAAAAGCCAACAATTCACCCTGATTATCACTCACAAATAATTTGCCATCACCCACAACAGGTCCTGAGCTCAAAGGCGTGCCTGCTTTCTTCTCCCATATTACGTGGCCATTTTGGGCATTATAAGCAACCATAGTGCCATTTTCGCTGACCGTATACAGCTGCCCATCAGCCAATACCGGCGCATAGTTAACCATACTTTTACCATTACCATCGCCCGTATGACCGCGCCATACTATCTTCAGCGTAGATGGATTTTGTACTGTTGCCAAGGGTTTGGCTGCCACTTTGTCCTTGTCGCTGCTACAAGCCGCTAAGCCTAGCAACAGTAAAGCCCCTACTAAAATCACTTTTATTGTATTCTTATTCATATGTTCCTTGCTCCTTTAATTAATTGGTGCTAGCTGTGGATCACTTAATTTCATTTGCAGCATGCTGGCCAAACCAGAAAATTGATTAGCCCCATTCAGTGCAGATTCATAGGCAGTCTTTGCTTTATCGTATTGTTTTTGCGCTAAGTAAATATCGCCTGTTACCGTTTCAATTAATGGTATATAAGTTTTATCCTCTATTTTCTTTAACACGGTTTCAGCATCGCTTATTTTTTGTTGCTGCAATAATACGCGTGCTAAACGAATACGCGCAATTTGACGAAAGGAAGCTATTTTGCTGTGTTCGATAACCCACCGCAATTGACTGTCTGCCTTATCATATTGCGCTGTAGTGACTGCGGCTTGTGCAGCAAAAAATTGTGCCATACTCGCGTACGGTGTTTTAGGGTGGTTTTTAACGATGTCATTAGCAATAACTGCAATTTGTGGGTTATTGGTACTCGCCGTTACATTCAATAAAGTGATATAAGCTTCCGCTGCTTTTTGATCGGCTACAGCCCGTTTGCCCATAAAAAATTGCAGGGCATAAAATAAAGCAATGCCTAAAATTAGTCCTATGGCTATAGAAATACCGTATTTTTTTAACCACGCTTTAACCGCTTGCGCTTGGTCATCGGCATTGTAATACTCTTCCATCGTTAAGAACTCCTAAGCTTTTCTAAAAAAGTAAATAATTCTGTTGTGGCTACTTTAGTCTGTGGGACATGTTCATCACGTAAATATTTTACTGTTACGCTTTTTCCAGCACATTCTTCATCGCCGATGATTAACGCCCATCTTGCACCAGATTTATCAGCCTTTTTAAATTGGTTTTTAAAGCTGGTTTCGCCGCAATGCGTTATGACACGCCATTCTTTGAACTGAGCACGAATGCACCGCGCCAATTCTAACGCCGCCAAACGCGGTGCGCCTGCTGTACTGATCACATAAATATCTGCGGGTTCATTTATTTCTTGTCGCTGTAATTGCAATAACAGCAATGTGCGCTCTAGACCTAAAGCAAAACCAATAGCGGGCACAGACTTTCCACCCATTTGCTCTACCAGGCCATCATAACGCCCACCGGCACAAACGGTGCCCTGTGCACCCAATTCATTGCTAATCCATTCAAAGACGGTGTGTGTATAATAATCTAAGCCGCGTACCAAAGCGGGGTTAATTTGATACGCGATGCCTAAGGCATCTAAGCCAGCACAAACTGCATCGAAATGTGCTTTGGCAGCATCATCTAGATAATCACCTAGCTTAGGCGCATCATGAATAATTTTTTGCGTTTGCACATCTTTACTGTCTAAAATACGCAGAGGATTGGTGTGTAAACGTCGTTGGCTATCTTCATCCAATTCATGACGATAGCGATTTAAATAATCCACCAATTTCTCTTTGTGCGCCTTACGGGCAACTGTGGTTCCTAGCGTATTAATTTGCAATACCAATGGTGCCTCTAAAGATAAATTACGCCTGAGTGTTTCCGTTAATAGAATGATTTCTAAATCTATATCGGCACTCATGACGCCAAAAGCTTCTACACCTAATTGGTAAAATTGGCGGTAACGCCCTTTTTGCGGCCTCTCATGTCTATACATAGGGCCCATATACCACCAACGTTGCACTCCTTGCGTTAATAGCCCATGCTCTAACCCTAAACGTACCGCACTGGCAGTGCCTTCTGGGCGTAAAGCCAGGCTGTCTCCATTTCTATCGTCAAACACATACATTTCTTTTTCAACAATATCAGTCGCTTCGCCTATATTGCGTTTAAACAATTCTGTCTTTTCTAAAATAGGCGTGCGGATTTCATCATAACCAAATGAATGTACCGTTTGGCGTATAATGTGCTCAACATGACGCCACAAAGGACTGTCGTGGGGCAGCACATCATTCATGCCGCGTATTGCTTGGATATATTCCGCCATGGTAACTACTCGCCCCTTTTTCGGCAAAAGCCCATATTGGGCGCATCTTGCCCGTAATTTTCCGCCGAAAAATGCTTATTCATGTTAATTATCACCTAAACGCGGCGCTTGACCATCGACTATAGGCGCATGAGCACTGCTTAAATCAGATTGCGTATGCTTTTTTGGAGTGGGGTGCGTCGCTGCTGGCGTAGCGGTAGTTATAGCCGCAGTACTATTCGCTGTGATCGCAGGTGTAGGCGCCGCGGTGGTATTGCTTGCAGGTGCCGGTGTTGTTGGGGCAGTTACCGCTGTATTGGCATTGTTTGCCGGAACTACAATCGTTTGTACTGCTGGTGCTACCGCCGTATTTTGTATAGCAGCGGTACCTGCAGGTACTGTTGGATTGTTCAATAAACCGGCGCTCGCCCCTAACGCTCCGCCCACTTGATCGAGTGCGAGTGTAGCAGGTGTAGCTTGTGTTTGTGTCGGTGCATTTTCTGCTTGTAAGGATTTTTGTAAGGTAGATACTTGCGACAAAGTTGTATGTACCGAGGTATTCAAAGTCTTGATGTTAGAATTGTAATTTTGCCACCATAAGACTAGAGAAATAGCAATAAAGGCGATTACGCCCAAACCCATCCAACGCCAATAACGATCACCACGATTTTTATCGTGGGTAATGTATCTTGGAACGCCAGTAACCACTTTTTCTTGCAAGGACAGTTGATTAAATAATTGCATCACATCGATTTCAGAAATACCGACCAAGTTAGCATAGCCACGCAAATACCCGCGCACGAAGGCTAAGGATGAAAAGGCATCGAAGTTATCGGCTTCTAAATCTAAGATGTATTGAGTTTGCAACCGCATTTCGCGAGCGATATCCCATTCATTTAAATGCAATGCTAAACGTCTATCGCGCAATAATGCGCCCGGACTCATGACTGCCGCTTCATCGTGTCTTAGATTAGAAAATGCTTCCTGGGAGTCTGCCTTCATGCCATACCTCGTGTTGTTGCTAAATATTGACGGTATTGTACCGAGTTTGGATAGAATATCTTCAATCGTTTTGCTAAATTCATTGCTTTTTCTTCATCTCCCAATGCTTGTGCAGTTTGAATTCCCAGCCACATCGCATCCGGTGATTGTTCTCCTGTTGCCGTATATTGCATTAAATAATTTTCTGCTGCCGCCCAATCTTTGGCATTAACGCCAATCTGCGCCATTTGCAGCAGCGAAGTGGCTAATTTAGGATCGATGCGCAATGCCTTTAAAAAATAATTCTTAGCCACCACGGTATCGTTTTGTTCCCAATGACACAAGCCTAAATTTTCATAGGTCTGCGCCGTACTCACATAATTGGGATCATCAATGGCTTTTTGAAAATAATTATACGCGGCGGTATATTTTTTCTGCTTACACAAGAAAACACCATAATTATTGGCCGCATCACCCTTTTCGGTTGCGAGAGAATACGCGCGTTTATAATAACGTTCCGCTTCTTTAGGGTTGCCAATCTTGTCGTAATAATAGGCTATACTGGCCGCCACTACGCTAGAGTCCGGGTCTTGCTTTTGCGCCATCAACAATTTCATTTTAGCCCGCTCTATGTCGCCTTGTTGCAGATAGCCTACCCCCAATTCGGCATTAATGGCCGCTGCCTTCGGATTATAGCTCAAAGCACTCAGGGGCACCCCATTGTCGGTCGTAGGATCGTCACTATTTTGGGATATACATCCAGCCACAGCCAACAAGAGCATTATGCCCGTCAGATACCTACAAATAACCCTCATTT
>JAJXVQ010000054.1 GCA_021782065.1 Pseudomonadota bacterium | reverse complement strand
TATGGCTTTTCTTAAAAATAGCGGGGAAGACTCGTTTCATGGTTAAGCGATTTTCTAGCACATACGATACGCCAGACGGAGTACGTAAATTATCTTCTAATACACAATATTCTCCTTCATTGGTTTTAAGCAAATCGATCCCAGAAATATTGATGTAAATGCCACCCGGTGGCGTGATATGACGCATTCTAGGATTATAACCAGCTGAAGATTCTATTAATTCACGTGGAATAATATTATCTTTTAATATTCTTTGCTCACCATAAATGTCGTGTAAAAATAACTCTAATGCATGTACGCGCTGTAACAACCCTTTTTCTAGTTTTTGCCAATCTTGCGCACAAATGATGCGTGGAATTAAATCAAAAGGAAAAATCTCCTCGGTACCCTTTTCGTGCTTATAGACTAAGAAGGTCGTACCATTATTGCGAAAAATATTGTCGGCTAAATGGCGATAATGTTGAAAATCTTCTAAGGTGTTTTTATCTAATAGTTCTAATAACTGACGAAATGCGAGTTGCGGATAACCGTTTTCAAGAAACATTTCATCATATCGTCCCGGTAAGGGTCGATAATCTTTAAATAAACCAGTTAAGGGATTATTCACGTACTATTCCTTATTTCACCAGAGTCTATAGCCATCATCAATGAAGATGTGCGTTTGAACATACACTAATGTATGGCTAAAGCTATCCTTGCCATTCCCGACTTTGTAAATGCCTAGAAACAGCCTAGTACAAACAATCAGTAAAGTCCAATTCCATTGAATTACCTTGTTTTTCTTTAAAAATAGTCTAAGTTTAGAGGGGTGGCCCTCTCTTAGCTGAACAAGGATTCTTTCTATACAAATGAAACTAGCGCTATTTCATAAAACCCTTTACCAATACAATCAAGCCGTCATTTTGTCGCCACATTTGATACGATTACATCCAGCAGCTCATGCACCCTGCGAGATATTAAACTATGCATTAACGATTAACCCTTCGCCTCATTTCCTCAATTGGCAACAAGACCCCGGTGGTAACCACATTGCCCATATAGTTTTTCCTAAACCAGTGCAGCGTTTAGAGATATCCGTGTTGCTGCAATTAGACTTTAAACCTATTAACCCGTTTAACTTCTTTTTAGATGACTATGCCCTGTACTATCCATTTCAATATAGCGCTGCACTACAGTCGCAATTAATCCCCTATTTATCTCCTCCTATACAAACGCCTCTGTTTTCTGCTTGGTTAAGTGAAATAAACACCAGCCCGCAACGCACACTAGATTTTATTATAAGCTTGAACCAAAAAGTACATGACACTATTGTTTATACGTTAAGACATGAACCCGGTATACAAACCAGTGATGAGACCTTAATTAACAAACAAGGTTCTTGTCGTGATATGGCGGTCTTGCTCATGGAAACACTACGTCATTATCACATTGCGGCGCGTTTTGTTTCGGGTTACTTAATACAATTGGCTACCGAAAAACACCCTAAAAATACGCTCGCATTGCATGCTTGGGTGGAAGCTTATTTACCCGGTGCGGGGTGGATAGGATTGGATTCCACTTCTGGTTTATTGACCAGTGAAGATCATATACCCTTATGCTGTACGCCAGAGCCTGCACTTGCAGCGGCGATTGAAGGAACCTGCACCCCCTGTGAAACAGAATTTACAGTAGAAATGACCGTCACGCCATTGGAGACAAATACCACCGCGACGGTAGAAAATCATAACGCTGACTGGGAAAAAGTAAGTGCTGTTGCGGCGAACGTAGACGAACAGATAGCGGCTTTAGATATACGTTTAACTTCGGGAGGTGAACCTACTTTTACCAAAATAGGTTCTACGGCAACAGAATGGCATACAGGTGCTATGGGTATCGAGAAAAGAGAAACCGCAGAAAAGTTGCTATATGCACTCAAAGATGTATTTGCAGAAGGTGGTTTACTGCATTTTGGTCAAGGAAAACATTACCCAGGCGAAGAATATCCTCGTTGGGCTTTAAATTGTTTCTGGCGCAAAGATAATATCCCTGTCTGGCAAAATAGCGCTTTGCTGGCACATACCGTATCTTATCCATTAACAATGGACCATGCTAAACAGTTTATGGCTGCATTGATCAAAGAATTAAATTTAAGCGTCCGTGAGATAGAGGCATTTGAAGATCCTATAGAAATCATTCGCCGGGAACAACATATAAATCCTTATAATGAGCTTGATTACGACGATACAGAATGGACGCAAAAATTTATACACGCTGTAAACGATAAAGCATCCACTCCTACTGGTTTGATATTACCGCTGCATTGGGATTTTGCGCAAAAGCAATGGCATTCCCCCATCTGGAAGTTTCATCGCCATAAACTGTTTCTAACGTATGGAGATACCGCTATAGGCTATCGCTTGCCATTAGATACACTCACTAAACAGAAACCTAATACGGTAGAATGGCCACAACGTTCACCATTAAGCCCATTAGAACCATTACCCTCTAGACTAGCGTTAAAAGACAATAGTAAAAATACTTTGTCTATTGAAAGTCATTTGCCCGCACCATGGGAATGTACTGCTCTAGGCGTTTCTATTAAAGAGAATCGTTTAGCTGTATTCATGCCACCGCTGGCTTATATAGAACATTATTTGGCGTTGATAGCACATATTGAAGAGGCAGCGGCAAGTGTAGGGTTACCCGTGTTTATAGAAGGATACGAACCCCCAACCGACCCACGTCTAGAAAAATTTTCTATTACACCCGATCCCGGCGTGATAGAAATCAATATGCATCCTACGAGCAATTGGCACGACTTATCAAATGTTATGAGCAGCGTTTATGAACACGCAGCCTCTTTAGAGCTAACACCTGAAAAATATATGATGAACGGGCGAAAAATTGCTGCTGGTGGTGGTAATCATATCGTATTAGGCGGAAGAACACCTAAAGACAGTCCGTTTTTACGTAGACCCGACCTACTCCGCAGTATAATCACTTATTTCCAACATCATCCTAGCTTATCGTATTTATTCTCAGGTTTATTCATAGGGCCAACTTGTCAAGCGCCCCGCTTAGATGAAAGCCGTCATGATATGTTGCATGAACTGGAAATTGCTTTTGAAGCCATACCTAAAGAAGCCTTAGAGAGTCATTATTGGTTAGTAGACAGACTATTGCGTAATGTAATGGTCGATGTGACAGGTAACACCCATCGCGCAGAAATTTGTTTAGATAAATTATATTCACCTGATCACATGTATGGCCGCCTAGGCTTAGTTGAATTACGTTCTTTTGAAATGCCCGCCACAGCGAAGTTGAATCTATTACAACATTTATTATTACGCGCTATAATATTGCGTTGTTGGCAACAACCGTATGCTGCGCGTTTGATTCGTTGGGGCACAGCCTTGCACGATAAGTTTATGCTACCCTATTATATTTGGCATGATTTTGAAACCGTTCTCTACGACTTACAACAGCATCAAATCGCTTTAGAGCCACAATGGTATAGACCTTTTTTAGAAAGTCGTTTCCCTTTAATTGGCGAGATAACGGTTGAAGACTTACAATTAAACCTACGTTTTGCGGCTGAACCCTGGTTAGTTTTAGGGGATCAAGCCGTGGCTGGTGCAACCAGTCGTCCTGTAGATTCAGCTACGGAGCGATTACAAATAGAAGTCATTGGTCAATTAGAAGATAGGTATAAAGTCTTATGCAATGGCTATCCTCTACCCTTGCATGCAACGACACAAGCTCAACATTATATCGCGGGTGTGCGTTTTAAAGCTTGGGAACTGATCAACACTTTACACCCAAATCTGCCCACACAAAAAACGCTAACCTTTGAAATAGTCGATTGTCTACAACAACGTGTTTTGGGCGGATGCTGTTATCATGTCTCTGATCCCAGCGGTAAAGTTTACGAACAACCGCCAATCAACGAACGGGATGCGGCGACCCGTTTTCAAAAAATATTTAGCCGTGATATAGTTACTCATGAGCACGTTGGCAGTCCACAACGCTTTGTAGATGAAGAATATCCTTATACTTTGGATTTGCGACGACCCTTTTGATGTTAATGAGGACTCCCTTCTTGCGTAACAAATCATCTGAACCTGAATTCAATCACAACGATGTGATCATCGAACAAGAAAAAGTTGTTTATCATGGCTTTTTTCGTCTCAAAGAATATCGCTTACGTCATCGGCTCTTTGCCGGAGGTTGGAGCGAAACCATCACACGCGAAATCTTTGTGCGTGGTGATGCTGTTGGTGTATTATTGTACGATCCTAAACAACAGGCAGTGGTTTTAGTGGAACAATTCCGCCCAGGTGCCCTCAGAGATACAAGTACCCCATGGCTAGTCGAAATTGTCGCGGGAGGCATTCCTGCGGGCGAAGCACCAGCAGCCGTTG
The DNA here is from genome assembly GCA_021782065.1 of Pseudomonadota bacterium. The sequence goes on along the minus strand of JAJXVQ010000054.1, from coordinate 3,126 downwards.
CTATAAAAGAAGTATTCGAAGAAACCGGCTTAGAAGTCAGCAAGGTACAGCCTATGGTTTCTTATTATGCAAGTCCAGGTGGCAATGCTGAAAAATTTCATTTGTTTTATGCTATAATTGACGCCAGTCTTGCGGGCGGCATTCATGGCTTAAAAGATGAACACGAAGACATACGCGTCTGCGTCTTTAGCCTAGAGGAATGCATGCAAGCGGTGGCTGCAGGCAGCGTTAACAATGCAATGACTTTAATCGCTTTGCAATGGTTACAAATGCACCATCAGGAATTAGCTCAGCGCTAATGAAGATGCGAGATTTTAATGAATACTATAGATTTAAATCGAAGCTTTGTCATCCTCGACCAGGCCGCGAGGCCGCAGTCGGGGATCCAGGAAAAACTTGATTTGAAACTGGATCCCCGACTGCGTCGAGGATGACAATGTGCTAGATCCCCGACTGCATCCAGAACAAGAACGTTCCAGTTCCATGTTTGCAGAGATGGGTACAACAAAACGAGAGCAGTGACAATAATGGCTGATTCAACTTACAATGCTGCGTCCATCGACGTCTTAACGGGTTTAGAGCCGGTGCGCTTGCGCCCCGGGATGTACACCGATACGCGCAATCCCAATCACTTGGCACATGAAGTCATAGACAATGCTGTCGATGAAGCAATGGCGCATCATGCTACACGCATCGATGTGATTTTATTTGCCGATGGTTCCTTACAAGTCAGCGACGATGGTCGCGGCATGCCAGTCGACATACACCCTGAAGAAAAAATTACCGGTGTGGAACTCATCATGACGCGTTTACACGCAGGCGGCAAATTTTCCGACAAAAATTATCAATTTGCAGGCGGCTTACACGGTGTGGGTGTTTCCGTGGTCAATGCTCTGTCCGAACGCGTCGATGTCACTATAACGCGCGATGGCGAAGTTTATTTCATTCAGTTTGCCAAAGGGGAACGTACCAAAGCCCTAAAACGCATAGGCACAGCGCCTAAGAAAGAAAGCGGAACAATGCTGCGTTTCTGGCCAGAAAAGTCCTATTTCGATTCGCCTAAATTTGTGGTTTCTAAACTAAAACACGTCTTAAAAGCCAAAGCCGTATTGTGTTCTGGTTTACACTTAAGCTTTAAAGATGAAAGCACGGGCGAATATCTAGAATGGTACTATGAAGATGGTTTACGCTCTTATCTACAAGATTATTTTCTAGATGATGCATTATTGCCAGCGGGCGGATTTATAGGCCAATTCAGCGCTAAAGTCGAGATGTGCGAATGGGCCTTGGCCTGGGTTCCAGAAACCGATAAGGAAAGCCTACAAGAAAGTTACGTCAATTTAATTCCTACTATACAAGGCGGCACACACGTCAATGGTTTGCGTACCGGTTTATTAGAAGCAGTGCGCGAGTTTTGTGAGTTTCGTAATTTATTGGCGCGCGGCGTTAAATTGACCGCAGATGATGTGTGGGAAAACTGTCATTATATTTTATCGGTGAAAATGCAAGATCCCCAATTTGCAGGCCAAACCAAAGAACGCTTGTCGTCACGACAATCGGCTTCTTTTGTCAGCGGTGTCGTTAAGGATGCTTTAGGTTTGTGGATGAATCAACACACCGAAGAAGCAACGCTGATTGCCGAATTGGCACTAGATGCGGCGCAAAAACGGTTGCGCAAAGCACAGAAAGTTGAACGTAAAAAAATCACCAGCGGCCCTGCTTTGCCTGGCAAATTAGCGGATTGTACTTCTCAAGACATTAAACGCACTGAATTATTTTTAGTAGAAGGCGATTCTGCAGGCGGTTCCGCCAAACAAGCGCGCGACAAAAACTTCCAAGCGATTATGCCTTTGCGTGGTAAGATCTTAAATACATGGGAAGTAGATTCAGGACAAGTGTTAGCATCGCAAGAAGTACACGATATCGCCGTTGCTGTGGGTATAGATCCTGGCAATCCGGATCTATCTGGCTTACGTTATGGCAAGATTTGTATACTCGCCGATGCTGACTCCGATGGTTTGCATATCGCCACTTTATTGTGCGCCTTATTCTTAAAACATTTTCCAGCCCTAGTAAAAGCAGGTCATATTTATGTGGCCATGCCGCCTTTATATCGTATAGACATAGGCAAAACGGTGTATTACGCTTTAGATGATGCCGAAAAGCAAGGCGTTTTAGATCGCATTAATGCCGAAAATATCAAAGGCAAAGTCAATGTGCAACGCTTTAAAGGCTTGGGTGAAATGAATCCTATACAACTGCGCGAAACCACTATGGCGACGGAAACACGACGCTTAGTACAATTAACCATAGCAGACAGCGATGACACACATCAAATCATGGATATGTTATTGGGTAAAAAACGTGCCTCCGATCGTAAAAAGTGGTTAGAAGACAAAGGTGATTTAGCGGGAGATGCAGCATAACATGCCAGATATTACTATAGATTACGAAGGCGTAGAAACCAAACCTTTAAAAGTATTTACTGAACAAGCTTATTTAGATTATTCCATGTATGTGATCATGGACCGCGCATTGCCACATGTAAGCGATGGTTTAAAGCCGGTGCAACGGCGTATAGTCTATGCTATGTCGGAACTGGGCTTAAAAGCGACGGCAAAATATAAAAAATCGGCGCGTACTGTCGGTGATGTCTTAGGTAAGTTTCACCCGCATGGTGATAGTGCTTGCTACGAAGCCATGGTATTGATGGCTCAACCTTTCTCTTATCGTTATCCTTTGGTCGATGGTCAAGGCAATTGGGGCTCCCCAGATGATCCCAAATCATTCGCCGCTATGCGTTACACTGAATCCAGATTATCGCCTTATGCTAATGCACTGCTGGAAGAATTGAGTCTAGCGACGGTAGATTGGATCCCCAACTTCGATGGTACCTTAGACGAACCGCGGTTTTTACCGGCACGTTTACCCAATATATTGTTAAACGGCGGCATGGGTATTGCCGTAGGTATGGCGACCGATATCCCTTCGCATAATTTAAATGAAGTAGTCGATGCTTGCGTGCATCTGCTCGATAATCCTAAGGCCAGCCTCAACGATTTATGTAATTTCGTGAAAGCGCCCGATTATCCTACTGAAGCCGAAATCATCACGCCACAACAAGAT
>JAJXVQ010000053.1 GCA_021782065.1 Pseudomonadota bacterium | reverse complement strand
AGAAAGCTGTAAATAAAGGTTCTATACCTCCTGAAATTCATGCTATTGGTTATGGAAAGGTAAATGAAGATGTGTTGAATAAACTGGCAGGAATTGCTTTACGTAAAGAATATACAAGGCTAGATCACTTTGATAATCTTGAGCACATTATTCAAAAAATTCAAGATTTTGAGTATAGTCGGGTGATGGCTGAATTTAAAACGACGATAGAAGGATTAGAAGAAACACGTACTTTCCCTATTTGTTTATCGGGGCGGCCGCATGTTGTGGCGGAAGTCACTATACCTTTATCTGAAAATCCGGTAACAGTTTCTTTCAAGTCGCCTACTATAGGGCAAGAGTTGGCATTGGGCCAGGTGACACTGCAGCTTACTAGAACTCAAGCGCACAGCTGCATGATAGCATATCAAGACAGAGTAGAAACTATTTATATGGATGGGGATGTGGTCTTAGCAAGGAAAATCGCCCAACTAAATGAGGTTCTTAGTGAGATGAATACATTCTGTAGTAAAGTATCCCAACAAATTGTTCTAGGACTGCAAACCGATTTGCAGAAGAAAATTGAAGAGTATAATTTGATTTTACGTCAAAAACAGGACACTCTTAATAGTTCTGAAGGCAATCCCATCTCTTCATCCTCTGCTTCTAATCCTTCTACATCGCCAGTGATAGGCAGGCTTGGAAGAGATAGCCCTGTTACATCGGGTTCTAGGTCTACATTGGCTCAATCTACCCCCGAAGTACCTGCAAATTTAAGCCCGCAATAGATATGATATCTACATCATAATAAGGGAAATGGTCCATGTGCTTAGATCTTAGAGCACATGGGCCTTAATCTTCCCTTTGCATAAACTTATATTTTTGCGCTAGAATAATGCGGCTTATTACTGATGGTGGCCCATACTCGCTGTGGCGGCATTAAGACCTGTTGATATTTGACATGAATTAAGACAGAAAGCCCATTAATTGAAAGAAGTAACTTAGGCCATAATGGCCTTCTCATGTAAAGCATTTTCACTTAAAAATATTCCGTGATAAAGATGAAATCAAAATTGAAGAAGCTTCTAGCATTCAGATTGGACAACTAAGCATCTATTGACATATACGCTTAATTTGTCTAAAATAACATCAATACTAAAATGGGAATCTATTCTTAACGTATTGAGGTAAGACCATGTTTAATAGAAAAGTCATTCTTATCAGCTTAGCACTCGCCTTAATGCCTTTATTAGGCGGTTGTGTGCCCGATTTATCCCCTAATACCTATAGTGGGGGTGAGGTAGGTGTGGCCAGTAGGACTGTCAAGGGCACTATTATTGCCATACGGCCGGTTAAAATTCAACAAAATAGCGGCATGGGGGCCCTAGGTGGCGGCGTTGCTGGCGGTGCTGCGGGTAGCATGATGGGGGGCACTACTGCAATCAATATCATTGGCGCCACGGGCGGCGCTATAGTGGGCGGCCTAATAGGCAATGAAGCTGAAAAACAACTGCGCAAAGATGTGGGCTATGAGTACATTATCCAGCTAGATAATAATTCAACTATCTCTGTTACTCAGCAACAAGATCTACAGCTAGCACTGAATCAACGTGTATTGGTCATTTATGGACCCACTACGCGCATAATACCGGATAATACCATTAGTGTGCCTAGCCCGGCCCCAAGCAAGGCCACGACTACAAAGAGTAAAGCTTCGACCACTGCAATAACAATGAAGCAATAGCTTGATTTTAATGTGTTAACCATACTGGAAACAAGTTATATTCTTTTTCGTCTGCAACCATACCATAGAAATTTTAATAAACGTTTAGTGAAAACGCCACTTTAACAGGCATGAACAAACTACACGCACAGCTAATAGATACTATTTAAACGTTCTTAATGAGGTAAATAATGAAAGTCCCTAGAATTAACTTTGCCAGTGATAACTATGCAGGCGTTCATCCTAAAGTCATACAGGCTATGGTGGAAGCCAATCAAGGGCCCGCTCTTGCTTATGGGAGTGATGAGTATACAGCAGCTGCTATCGAGCAATTTAAGCGGCATTTAGGCAATCATGCCGAAACCTTTTTTGTCTTTAATGGCACGGGCGCTAATGTAAGCGCACTGTGTGCCATGACTCAAAGCCACGAAGCCGTCATTTGCGCCGAGAAAGCTCATATTCAAGCCGATGAGTGCGGCGCGCCTGAAAAAGTAGCGGGATGTAAGCTGTTGCTGGTTCCCGCCACACACGGGAAAATAACCGTAGAAGGCGTACAAGCACAGCTACAACGCATAGGCGATCAACATTACGTACAAGCACGAGTGATATCGATCAGCCAATCGACGGAATATGGTACCGTTTATAAGTTAGAAGAATTACGAAAACTCTCGTCTTTTGCCAAGGCGCACGGGTTATATTTACACATGGACGGCGCGCGTCTTGCCAATGCCGCCGCTAGTTTACAAACCGACTTAAAAACAATAGTCGAAGCTGCTGGTGTCGATGTGCTGTCATTTGGCGGCACTAAAAATGGCATGATGATGGGCGAAGCCGTTGTATTCTTAAATCCTTCATTGGAAAAATCATTTTTATTTATCCGTAAGCAAAACATGCAACTGGCATCAAAAATGCGTTTTATCTCAGCTCAATTTCAAGCTTTGCTGTCTAATGATTTATGGCTTAATAATGCCAGCCACGCCAATGCCATGGCACAACATATGGCTCAAGGGCTAAGAAAAATTAAATCTATTCACATTACTCAGCCTGTTGATGCCAATGCCATTTTTGCCATTATGCCCACGGCGCTCATTGAAAAGCTACACACGCGTTATCATTTTCATGTGTGGGATGAGCGCTTATCAGAAGTGCGTTTGATGACGTCGTTTGATACAAAGGTAGAAGAGATTGATGCTTTTATACGGAATGTGCAAGAGATTGAACTAAAATAGTCGCTATTTTTTCTAACTTCTAGGATATGTGTCAAACACGCCGTCAATACAGTTAATTCGCTCCCTGACGGTCTCGGCTCGGTTAGAATCGCGGCTTTCTGCCGCGCACGGATTGACACAACTCTGCAACGATGGCTTTGGCCTACGCCTCGCGAGCTTTACATAAAAAAGCACAAGACTTATTCTATTTAATTATTCATAGCACGGTCTCTACAAACACTTCTCGGAATATTGTGCGAGATGACTCATTCAAGACAAAGCGTAATAGTCATGGCCGGGTGGCACGCGACAGGGGTCGAAGGCAGCGCGCAGGCACGAGCACGACGGAGAAGTCGCGTGACCGGGTCCGGCCAGCGATGAACTATAATACTGAGCCCTGGATATAGCCGGACCAAGAAATTACAAACTAAGACAACTGCTCCAATACCCACTGGCAATACAATTCGCCGCGATGTTCATAATTGTTAAACATGTCATAGCTAGCGCAGGCGGGTGAAAATAAAACCACATCACCAGAAGACGCTTTTTCATCGGCTAGTGCTATCGCCGCACGCAGGTCTACTACATCCACTATATCGGTACTGCCCATCAAAGTCTGTTGTATAATCACCTTATCTTGACCATACAAAATAAGTAACTTAACACTCTCATGTACAATATTATACAATGGCAAGAAATCCGCACCTTTCCCTAAGCCGCCGGCGATCAAAATAAGATGTCGTTTTTGTGGTAATTGCAAGCCCGCAATCGCAGCTAACGTTGCACCTACATTGGTGCCTTTGGAATCGTTATACCAAGTGATATTATTTTTCTGGATCACAAGTTGACATCGATGCGCTAAACCGTGAAAGCTGCGTAGCACTTCCAACATAGGCGCAAAAGCTAAACCTAAGCAATGACCTATGGCCAAGGCTGCTAAAGCATTGCTCCAATTGTGCCGTCCCTGCAAAGGCAATTCGGCCACAGCTAGTAATATTTCATTACCATATGCTAAATAAAATGTATTATCTCGGCTGGCTAAACCGAATTCTTTTTCTTTAGGCACAGATAATCCAAAACTGGTGCTAATAGCATGATGACTTTTAGGATAGGTGTTTTCATCATCGCGATTCACCACAATATGATGTGCATTCTCATAAATGCGCTGCTTAGAAGCACTATATTCTTGCATATGTGCATAACGATCTAGATGATCGGCGCTGATATTTAAAATACAGGCTACTTCTAAATCTAAAGTATACGTTGTATCCAATTGGAAACTAGACAGCTCCAATACATGAGTGACATCTTTAGTATCTGGTAATAAAGACAAAGCAGTAATCCCGATATTGCCACCCATACGCATAGCCAAACCTGCTGTTTCAACCATTTTAGCAACTACAGTAGTTACTGTTGATTTGGCATTAGAACCGGTAATGCCTACGACTTTTCCTAAATGTGCGCGTGCAAATAATTCTATATCGCCAATAATAGGAATGCCTTGTTGCGCTAATTCTTCTAATATGGGGTGATGCGGCGACAAACCTGGACTTAAAATAACTTCATCCACGCCTTGAAAATAACTGAGTTCTAAAGGACCAGTGTGTATATCATTGTTAGGAAATTGCGCACGCAAGACGGCTATGCCAGGTGGTTCGTCGCGCGTATCCACCGCGCACCAATTTGCACCTTGTGCATTTAGAAAATGAACAACGGATAGACCGGTTTGTCCTAGCCCTACAATGATGTATTTTTTATTGGCAATAACCACTTCTTACTATCCTCATCTAACAGAACATTTGCCGAAATCCCTGGGTGGTTATAGTGATGGCGGGGTGTCACGGTGCCCCCTACGCGCGCAGGCACAACGGGGTGGTCTCCGTGACAGTACCCCGCCAGTTAGAAACTAGAATGACGAATTCCGCGCATGTGTACAATTATCACCGCTAACGCACCTTTAATGTGAGCAAACCGCATAATACTAATATGACCGTCACAATCCAAAAACGAACGATGACCTTAGGCTCCGGCCAGCCCTTTAATTCAAAATGATGATGCAATGGCGCCATTCTAAAAATCCGTTTGCGAGTCATTTTAAAATACCCGACTTGTAATATGACTGATACCGTTTCGGCCACAAATAAACCGCCCATGATAAATAAAACGATCTCTTGACGTACCATAACAGCTACGCAACCTAAAACGGCACCCAAAGATAAGGCGCCTACATCACCCATAAAAACTTGTGCCGGGTAACTGTTAAACCACAAAAAGCCCAAACCCGCGCCGACGATAGCACCACAGAAAACAGCCAATTCTCCTACGCCAGCGACATAAGGGATTTGTAAATAACTTGCAAATTGCGTGTTTCCGGTTAAATACGCGAAGATACCCAAACCACCACCGACTAAAACAATAGGTAATATGGCCAAGCCATCTAGACCATCCGTTAAATTAACCGCATTGCTAGATCCTACAATGACAAAATAAACTAAGACTATAAAGCATAGACCCAATTGCGGGTGTATACTTTTTATGAAAGGCACGTACAGCGAAGTTTCTATAGGGCTACGCGCCATCATATATAAAGCGATAGCCACGCCCACACCTAGCACCGATTGCCAAAAATATTTATAACGTCCTGGCAAACCTTTACTGTTTTTTAACGCTACCTTGCGATAATCATCTATCCAACCTATAGCCGCAAAACCACACAGCACAATCAAGGTTAACCAAATATAGAGATTCGATAAATCAGCCCACAATAAGGTCGTAATAGCAATGGATAAAATAATAAAAGCCCCGCCCATAGTCGGAGTACCTGATTTTGACAAATGTGTCTTAGGGCCATCATCGCGTACAGCTTGGCCTATTTGCAAACGCTGTAAATAAGCGATCATCTTCGGGCCTAACCACAACGACAATACCAATGCAGTTAATGAGGCTAACAAAGTCCGTAATGTTAAATATTGAAGTATGTTAAAGCCATGATAATAATGGGCCAGCCAACGGCCTAGTAATTCTATCATCGAATAGTTATCCTTTTATTAATTCTTGTACTATGTTTTCCATTTTCATAAAGCGTGAACCTTTGACCAGTATTACTGCATCTTTAGACAGTAAGGGTTTCAACTCAGCTAATAAACTATTTTTATCACTAAAATGAGCCGCACCCGTGCCAAAGGCATTCACCGTATGTAAGGCCAGATCACCCACCGCCAATAAAACATCTACACCCATATCGCGAATCTGTTGTCCTAAAGCGTAATGGTAATCCTCGCTTAAATCGCCTAATTCGCCCATGCTGCCTAAGACCATGATACGTTTGCCTGGATATTGCATCAACACGGACAGTGCTGCAGCCATACCAGCAGGGTTGGCATTGTAGCTATCATCTATGATCATTTCGCCATGACGGCCTTGATATTCATTGAGTCGTTTGTTGACCGGTTCCATCTGCGACAAGCCTTGTTGTATATCATTCAAACTCGCTCCCAACTCGGCTGTAGCGGCCGCTGCAGCCAAAGCATTCAATATATTATGTCGCCCCAACAGCGGCAAAGTAATTTTAATTTCACCCAAGGGGCTGCACAAACGAAATTCCGGCTTATGTTGTGCATTCATCCAGACATCAGCAGCTCGATAGTCTGCCTTCGCATTTTCACCAAATGTTACTTTCTTACGTTCAAACACCAATGCTTGCCAATACTCAAAATGGGTATCGTCGGCATTTAATACCGCTACTCCACTGGGAATAAGCCCTCTAAAGATTTCACCTTTCGCTTGTGCCACACCATAAACATTGCCAAAACCTTCTAAATGCACGGGGCCTGCATTCGTGATCACCGCTACATGCGGTTTAACCATTTGCGTTAGATATGCAATTTCTTCAAAGTGATTAGCACCCATCTCAACCACGGCATAATCGTGTTGTTCTTGCAATTTCAGCAACGTTAAGGGTACACCGTAATCGTTGTTCAAGGTACCTTCTGTGGCCAGAGTGTTGCCTTTTTGTTTTAATATCGCCGCCATCATCGTTTTGGTAGTGGTTTTGCCACAACTGCCCGTTACAGCGATGAGCGGCAAATCAGCTAGTTGTGCTCGACGCAAGGCGCCCAGACGCCCTAAAGCTAGACGCGTATCTTCAACTTTTAATACTGGTAAATCGGCATATACTTCTTTTTCAACCATTACTCCGCAAGCACCTTGTTTTTGTGCTTCGTTTATAAAGTTATGGCCGTCGAAGTTGGGCCCTTTAATAGCGATAAATAAATCCCCCGGCTTAATATTGCGTGAATCTATAGTGACGGTGCTAAAGGTTGTATCCATACCACTATGATGCGCTGCTAAGGGTTTAATCAATTCTGAAAATTTAAAATAAGCCACTGTTTTCCTCGTTTTTATTAGGTCCTATCTATCTTTCAATACTTCCAACGCAATTTGCATATCACTCAATGGGTATTTGACATCGCCGATTTGTTGATAAGTCTCATGCCCCTTGCCAGTAATCAAGACTATATCATTCAATCCCGCCTTATGAATGCCTTCCGATATAGCTTCTTTGCGATCTAAAATAATCGTGCGTATGGATTTTTGTGTCATGCCAGTGACAATTTCCTCGGCAATGCGCATCGGTTTTTCATATCGCGGATTGTCATTGGTGATGATGCAATAATCGCTATAAGTTTCTGCAATT
>JAJXVQ010000052.1 GCA_021782065.1 Pseudomonadota bacterium | reverse complement strand
CAATAGCACCTCGTCTAAAAAAGACTTTATTTCTGATTCTTCTAGTTCTGACGTTTCACATGAAAAGCCTTTGTTTTTTAAAATTTCTTTTATAGCATTAGCATCGCTGTGGACTAAAGCGTTGAGTATAAAATTATTATTTTCCAAAAGTTCTTTCTCTAAAATTTCTTTTAGCTCGTCGTTCATAATAACCCCTTCGTAAATATATTTATTTTTTACGTTGAATCCTAACTTGTTTCGAAAGCATATAATATAGGGGGCGGAATGTTGGGTCAAGTAATATAGAGGGCCGCGATCCACAGTCAAATTAGACATGGTCATAAATTTGACTGCGGATCGCGGCTAACACTAAGTATTGACTTTGTTTTAAATTCTGTTATGATGTGCGCCTCTAGTCCTCCATGCCGGAGTGGCGAAATTGGTAGACGCGCCGGACTCAAAATCCGGTGGTGGCAACACCGTGTCGGTTCGAGTCCGACCCCCGGCACCATTAGGGCCTGTAGCCATTTGATTTATTGGCTGCAAAATGAATAAAGCGGCCCAAATACTAGCAAATTTTCGTCAAATATTGCCTGATATTATCTCCAAATTTGCTAATATTTTGTCCGGTTGTATTCGTTTTTCGTTTCGACAAACTAAATGGCATAGACGCTACTTTAAAAATACTTTCGCACTCTCTGAAATCTCTGTAGCGTAAGGAATAGCAATAAAAATTATCCCTAAAATAAGATAAACAATTGGTTTAGAAATAGTCACTTGTATAGGATTTTTACGATGATCCATGTATTGGATAACGGCACCCATCAAAAAGGCGATGCCTGCAATCACGCTAATGGCCGCCATCATTTTTTTAATGCCACTCAACGGATCCAGGAGTGATTGTGAAACTTGGCCTAATGATTGTCCTTTGGGGCCTATTTGTGCAGCTTGTGCCGTAACGAAACAACACAGTAAGAGCATATAAGTGCTTATCTTTTTGCACATTTTTTTTATAGTACCTAAGAATGGGGTGAACGATGGGGCTCGAACCCACGACAACCGGAATCACAATCCGGGGCTCTACCAACTGAGCTACGTCCACCATATAAATATTTTTTGGTGCGCCCGGCAGGACTCGAACCTGCTACCCTCGGCTTAGAAGGCCGATGCTCTATCCGAATGAGCTACGGGCGCTTTAAAACCTAGCGGTAAATGCGCTAACCACAAATTATTGATCGGGGTAGAGGGATTTGAACCCCCGACATCCTGCTCCCAAAGCAGGCGCGCTACCAGACTGCGCTATACCCCGTCACTTACTACTCTTCGCATTTGGCTTTAGGCTTTGTTGCCTGCTCCATCTAACAAAAGTCATGTATCAGTGCATACATTCCTTTTGTTCGAGGGCTGGGCGCCTCGCCTAAAATCCAACTGCTGTGAGTATTACGCTTCGTATGGGACAAAGCCCACACAAAGTGGTAGAATGATACCTATACATCCGTGAAAAAGCAAGAGTAATTCTGATGACAGCATACATTATTGACGGCAAAGGCATTGCAACACGATTGCAATCTGAACTATCACAAGCTATTACCCTACAAACGAAAGAGAAACAACGTGTACCAGGCTTAGCTGTTGTTTTAGTGGGCAACGATCCCGCATCGCAAATTTATGTACAAAAAAAGATAGACGCCTGCGCTAGCGTGGGTATCGTCTCCGAAGCGCATCGCCTAGATGAAAATACCAGCCCCGAAGCCCTGCTCGAGTTAATCGATACCTTAAATAAAGCCGAACACATCGATGGTATTTTGGTGCAAGTTCCCCTGCCCTCTCACATCAATGCCAACACCATTTTAGAACGCATTCATCCAGCTAAAGACGTAGATGGTTTTCATCCCTACAACTTGGGCCGTCTGGCACAGCGCCGTCCCTTATTACGACCTTGTACGCCGTATGGCATCATGACCTTATTGTCTCAGCTGAATCTATCGGTTAGGGGCTTGTATGCAGTGGTTGTAGGTGCGTCTAATACAGTAGGTCGCCCTATGGCTTTTGAATTACTCTTAGCGGGTGCCACCGTCACCATTTGCCATCGTTTCACTCAGAATTTAACCTCACATGTAGCTCTTGCTGATATATTGGTGGTAGCCGTGGGCAAAACCGATGTAGTACAGGCAGAGTGGATTAAACCCGGCGCTATAGTCATCGACGTAGGCATGAATCGCATAGATGGGCATTTGCGCGGCGATATAGACTTTAATGCCGCCAAAGAACGCGCTGCTTGGATAACGCCCGTACCCGGCGGCGTAGGCCCCATGACTGTATATAGCTTATTAAAAAATACGGTAGATGCTTATAATGGTGTACATGCGTATTAATGATCTATAAACTATCATTCACCTCACGTTGATACCGCTGAATACTGCGTATGACTTCTTCTTCTGCTTTTTGCGCATTGCCCCAGCCTTTTACTTTCACCCATTTGCCCTCTTCCAAATCTTTATAATGTTCAAAGAAATGTTGAATGATGGCCAGTTGGTGCGGTGAAATATCTTCGGGTTCATGGATATGGCTGAACATAGGCAGTAGTTTTTTAGTAGGTACCGCTAAAATCTTAGCATCGCCGCCCGCTTCGTCTTCCATATCCAATATCCCTATAGGCCGCACAGCCAACACCGCGCCAGAAATTAAGGGCACGGGCGTGATCACCAATACATCGGCAGGGTCGCCATCTTCGCTCAAGGAATGCGGAATATAGCCATAGTTGCAAGGATAAAACATCGCCGTAGTCATAAAGCGATCAACCATCATGGCACCACTTTCTTTGTCGATTTCATACTTAACCGGCCCAGAATGCGAAGGGATTTCAATAACCACATTCACTTCTTTAGGTACTTTAGCTCCAGGCGATAATTTATCTATATTCATGCATAACTCCTATTCTTTTTAATTACAGGTGACAAATGGGGTTATCATACCTTATAATTGGGGCCTATTGAAAGTGGAGCTTGTGATGACCTCATGTCTTTTTTGTAAAATCGTAGCCGGTACTATACCCAGCACCCCCCTATTCGAAGATGAACATTTAGTGGTAATAGACGATATCAATCCAGTTGCGCCTGTACATAAACTACTCATACCTAAACAACACATCGCCACTTTAAATGATTTAAGCGCGGAGGAATCCCTACTCATGGGGCATTTACTGGTAACCGGCGCCAAACTAGCACACACGCTGGGCATAGCTGAAGACGGCTATAGACTAGTTGAAAACTGCAATGCGGCTGGCGGTCAAACCGTTTACCACATCCATATGCACTTACTTGGCGGACGCAACTTTCACTGGCCGCCAGGATAACAAAGCTTATACCATAATCACTCTTTCACTGAAGAATACCAAAGCGAGCCCATATAATGCATACATTAGAACATTTATACACCGACATACTCACCCAAATTGGTGAAGATCCCGAACGTGAAGGCTTAGTCAAAACTCCGGCACGTGCGGCACGTGCCATACAATTTTTAACGGCGGGCTATGAGCAAAGCGTAGAAGAAGTGGTCAATGGTGCTTTATTCCATTCCGACATAGACGAAATGGTGGTTTTAAAAAATATTGAACTTTATTCCTTATGCGAACACCATTTATTGCCCTTCGTAGGCCAATGCCATATTGCCTATCTACCTCAGGGTAAGGTCTTAGGCATTTCTAAAATTGCGCGGCTAGTAGAAATCTTTACTCGACGCTTACAAATTCAAGAAAATTTAACCAAGCAAATTGCCGATACTCTATTAGAGGTCACTGGGGCTTCCGGCGTAGGCGTATTGATCGAAGCACAGCATTTTTGTATGATGATGCGCGGCATCCAAAAGCAAAATTCAGTATTAAGCACTTCCGTTATGTTAGGCGAGTTTCGCAATAATCCACAAACGCGTAATGAGTTTTTGAGTTTGGTGAGGGGAAAATAAAATCACAAGGCCAGAACTCTTTAAAATTTGAATATATTGAAGTATTTTATAGCCATAAGCCTTTATACTCAGCCAATGGTTATATGATACCCGCTAGATTTGAAAGTATAAAGTACCCTGTTAAAAAAGTTCAGAAAAGGGTTAGCAAATAGTAATGATTTTCAATTATACTATATTTGCAGCCGTTGTTTTTTAGGGCAGAAGACAAATCCTTGGGCGCCAGCAGTGACGTACTTTGTTATATACCAGTGCGACATACGCGAATGCCCTTTAAAAATCACACGCGAAAAATATATTATTATAAAGTAACTACACACCCATCTAGAAGTACCGCAAAATCCAGATTGGGATGCAGGTTGCGTGCAATTTTGAGCTGAAAAAGCGGAGTTTACACAGACGTAAATGAGCATTTTTCAGGGAAAAATTGCACGACAAGATGCGCCCAATATGGATTTTTTGTGAAAAGAGGTGAGTAGTTACCTTTTATTTTCATTTTTCTTTGGGACAGGGGCTATCTGTACTTGTGCGTGTAAAACAAACGGAATCCATCCCCTTTATGCAAACAAAATAGAATCATTACTAAACATGAAAAAAATAACTTGCACGTTGATTGATTATCTGTTGTGATTTGAATGGAGAAACGAAACATGGCTATTTTAACAGTTTTAAAAATGGGTACTTTGAGCTTATCTGAGCGATCGACCGAAATAACCGAATTTGTCTGTGCCAGGCTATACGATCTGATCACTGATTTAAAAGAGGTACTCGCAAAAGAGGGCGGGGTAGGGATTGCGGCGCCGCAAATTGGGGTGAACCAGCGAGTTGTGATATTTGGTTTTGACAGTAATGTGCGCTATCCCAATGAAAAACCCGTTCCTTTTACCGTTTTAATTAATCCCGTGATAATCCCTTTAAGCGAAGAAAAAGTAGATGGGTGGGAAGGGTGTTTGAGTGTGCCGGGCTTACGCGGAAAAGTGCCCCGTTATCAAAAAATTCGCTATATAGGATTTAATGAAGAAGGCGAAAGAATAGAACGGGTTGCCGAGAATTTTCATGCGCGTATAGTACAGCATGAATGCGATCATCTAGATGGCATTTTATATCCAGAGAGAATGACTAACATGCGTGACTTTGGCTTTGAATCGGCGATGTGGGAAAGGCTGTATGGCGTACCCTATTAAAGGCGGTGACGATAAATAATCCGTTGTTTTTCTAATGAATATTTTAAGGAATGCCTTAGCAGAACCCGCACAATTATCGTTGAGCGACGTGGATGTATTAGAGGACAAAATTGCGGCCGTGTGTGCGGAAGTGCATGATATTCGTGACAGCCCCGCTAATCATCAAATTTGCCTCCTCTCTTCAACTCGGTTACAATCCGCTCATCATTAAATAGTCTTTAAAAAACATGCATAAAAAATTAGTCGTTGCCAATTGGAAAATGAACGGTATGAGTGCGGATATAGACGCTATGCTGGTTGCCATGCAAAAAGATAGTGTAATTTTAAAGCAAGTCGACGTTTCCCTATGTATTCCCGCGGTATTTTTGAGCAGCATGCGTTCCTTGTGCGGAAATTTACCTATTTCCTTTGGTGGGCAAAATGTATGTGATAAAACAGCAGGGGCTTTTACGGGCGAAATTTCAGCACAGATGTTGCGCGATGTGGGGTGCAGGTACGTTATTGTAGGACATTCGGAACGTCGCCAGTATTATGGCGAAGATAGTTCGTGGGTGGCACAGAAATGGTTAGCGGCGAGAAAAGCAGGTTTAATGCCCATTTTGTGTGTGGGTGAAAGCTTAGAAGAACGTGAAAAAGGGCTAACGTTAGCAGTGGTAATGGCGCAGTTGGATGCGGTGCTTAAAATAACGACAGCTCAAGATTTTACGGGTACCGTGATTGCTTATGAACCGGTGTGGGCTATAGGCACGGGCCTTACTCCTACCATAAATGAAGTGCTTTCGGTGCATACGGCCTTGCGTAACCACCTAGTAAAACAGTATGATAGCACGACCAGTCAAACAGTGCGTTTATTATATGGCGGTAGTGTCAAAGGCGACAATGCTGCGCAATTATTGACCTTAACCAATGTCGATGGTGGTTTGATCGGCGGCGCCTCGTTACACTATGATACTTTTTCGCCTATTTATAAGGCGGTAATATGACGGAGAAAGCATGCAATTAATATTATTGGTCATACATTTGGTGACTTGTATGGGTATACTTGCCTTAGTGTTATTGCAACAGGGCAAAGGTTCCGATATAGGGGCGGCTTTTGGTAGCGGGGCCTCCAATACCGTATTTGGTAGCCCAGGTTCGGCTAGTTTTTTATTAAAACTCACTGGCTTTGCCGCATTGGTTTTTTTTGCAACCAGCATACTGCTCGGTTATCATGCGACCAAAGTGACCCAGCAGAAAGCCTCACTCAATACAGTAATACTGCCGCAACCGGTAGTACCAGCGAGTGGCGATATAATGAATAAGACCTCTGATGGTTTGAGTATTCCGTTGCCACAACCAGGTAGCGGATCTCAAGGACAATAAAACATGCCGAAGTGGTGGAATTGGTAGACACGCTGTCTTGAGGGGGCAGTGGCGAAAGCCGTGCCGGTTCGAGTCCGGCCTTCGGCACCATAATAGTGGTATACTCATAGCAGCTCACTTAGAATCAAATGCGAAGAGTATATTTTAAGGATACCGATATGTTAACAAACTATCTGCCTATACTGATTTTCGTAGGTCTAGCCCTACTCTTGGCTGTAGTGCCGCTAGTGGGCGGCTGGATCCTAGGGCCCCGTAAACCCAATGCGGTTAAGAATGCGCCCTATGAGTGTGGTTTTCCTGCCTTTGAAGACGCCAGAATGCCTTTTGACATACGGTATTATCTAGTCGCCATCCTTTTTATACTCTTCGATCTAGAAACAGGTTTTTTATTTCCTTGGGCAGTCGTATTGCGTGAGATAGGTTGGTTTGGCTTTTTAAGCATGATGGTTTTTTTAGGATTATTGGTTGTAGGCTTTATTTTTGAGTGGAAAAAAGGGGCTTTAGAATGGGAATAGACACCTCAGCGCAAGAGATATTTCAACCACAAGAGATGCAACAAAATGGTTTTGTGACTACCTCTTTAGAAAAATTAGTGGGTTGGGCACGCAGTGGTTCCATGTGGCCAGTAACTTTTGGTTTGGCTTGTTGTGCCGTAGAAATGATGCATTCTGCCGCGGCCCGTTACGACTTAGATCGCTTTGGTGTCATGTTTAGACCTAGTCCGCGTCAATCGGATGTGATGATCGTGGCCGGCACCTTATGCAACAAAATGGCACCTGCCTTGCGCCGTGTATATGATCAAATGGCTGAACCGCGTTGGGTCATTTCCATGGGTTCTTGTGCCAATGGTGGTGGTTATTACCATTATTCTTATTCTGTAGTCAGAGGTTGCGATCGCATTGTGCCAGTGGATATTTATGTACCAGGGTGTCCACCTACAGCCGAAGCCTTGGTCTATGGTATTATCCAGCTGCAAAACAAAATTAAAAACACTAAGCGGATTTTTTGTGGCGATAAGGATTAAATTATGAACCTATTAAATACTTTGCAAGATAATATCCTCAGTCATTTTACATCTCAGGGTTTTGTAGTGGGCCATCATACGCATCCTTTTGTAACTCTGCATGCTGAAACACCACGAGAACAAATGGCCTTGCAAAGTGATCGACATGAACTCACTTTAATTTTAAACAAAAGAGCTTTAATAGAGGCGGCCACGCAGTTGCGCGATATGCCCCAGTTTCGTTTTGACCAACTTATCGATGTGTGCGGTGTCGATTATTTAACTTATGGTATCGCCGAATGGGTTACTGATAAAGCTACGGGTTCTGGTTTTGAACGGGCTGTAGATCAAGACGGTATCCGTGTGGAATCGTTTTCTGGATCTCGTTTTGCAGTGGTGTATCATTTGCTATCCGTTAAACTCAATCAACGCTTACGCCTTAAAGTATTTTTAGATGAAA
>JAJXVQ010000051.1 GCA_021782065.1 Pseudomonadota bacterium | reverse complement strand
AAGGAAATATTGAGGTAATAAAGCGCTTGGTAAAGTATAGTCCAGTAACTGAGGAAAATGGTATTGCCTTATTACACAGTGCCGCGAGAGCTAATCAAGTAGCTACCCTGGAGTATTTGAAGTCAAACCATAGTCTTAATCTTGGCGGCAGAAACCTATCTGGCCAAACAGCTCTGCATATAGCCGTGTTGTCACAATCTAAAGAAGCTATTGAGTGTTTATTACAGCATGGCGTCGATACCAACGCCACGGAGAATATGGGTTGTGCAGCGCTGCATTTGGCCGCCTTAGGCAATCATGTTGATGTTATAGAATTATTGATAGATAAGGGTGCAGACGTGAATGTCCAAGATAATAACGGCAGCACCCCTTTTGTTTGGGCAAAGCATATCAATAGCCAGGTGTGTTTGATTAAGCTGGGGGCAAATGTCGAAAACTTGGCGGAGAATCTTACAAAGCGATTATGGTTAGAATTGCAGGATGCCGCATCCCAAGGAAATATTGAGGTAATAAAGCGCTTGGTAAAGTATAGTCCAGTAACTGAGGAAAATGGTATTGCCTTATTACACAGTGCCGCGAGAGCTAATCAAGTAGCTACCCTGGAGTATTTGAAGTCAAAACATAGTCTCAATCTTGATGGCAGAAACCTATCTGGCCAAACAGCTCTGCATATAGCCGTGTTGTCACAATCTAAAGAAGCTATTGAATGTTTATTACAGCATGGCGCAGACATCAACGCCACGGAGAATCTGGGCCGTACCGCCCTGCATTGGGCAGCCAGAAAGGGATATAAAGAAATTTACACACTCTTGCTAGATAAGAAGGCCGATCCTGCAATTCAAGATGTTCAGAGCAACACGGCTGAGCAGTTGCTCGTAACAGTGAAGCCGCCAACTAGTTTGTCACAAAATTCCAGCGGGTATTTTGGGGTTCCAGAGCGGGAAAGCCCTAGTACCTTTAACTCAACCCAAAGACAAATGTGCGCATTAACACAAGCTGTGCTATTATTCGGAGTGGCTGCTATAGCTGTGGTTTATTTTGCTTGGTGGATACATACGATTTTGGAATTTGCGGGAGCGGGTAAAGGGAATGCAAATATAAAACGGTACAATCGTCTTTGAGATAGTAGCAGGGTTGTTTGAGTTATTACACCGCCATTAACCGTTCCACCTGAGCGACATCTGGCATATTACGCAATTGTTGAATGAAATGCTGTAATTGCTCGGAGCTTTTCACTTCAACCAGTAGATCTATTCTCATTTTATTTTCTGTTTGCGCACTGTTGATACGGGTTAAATACACTTTTTCTTGGCTCACTAAAGCGGTAATCTCCTTGATTAAATCCTGATCTGGGTAAGCTAGTATGCGCAATTCTACACTGTAGTGAGTGGCATTATTATTATGCCAATCGACGATAATAATGCGCTCCTTGTTGTGTAATTGCTGCAAGGAGCGACAGTCTCGATGATGTACGGTAATGCCGCGTTGTTGGGTAATAAAACCTGTAATGGGATCGCCAGGAATGGGTTTACAACATTTGGCAATGGTGTGCAGCAGATCGTGTAAACCATAAACGCTGATGTCATCTTTGGCGGAAGTCTTGGTTGCGGCGGCAGGTGTTTTGCTGGGTTTTTCATGATGTTCGTCTTTGCTCTCTTGAGCCGTTGTAATTTTATTTACAACTTGTGCCATTTTAATATAACCACCGCCTAAAGCGGCTAACATATCATCAATGTTTTTGAAATGCAGTGCTTCTGCAATGGGTAATAAAGGTGGTAGCTTTAAATGTTCGCGTTTTGCGGTTTCATTCAAAAAGGCCATGCCTTCGGTAACATGTTGTTGATAGTTTTGCGCCTTAAACCAGTGCAAAATCTTCGCGCGCGCTTTACTGGTGTGTACAAACCCAGATTTAGGATCTAGCCAGTCTAAGCTAGGATGAGGGATCTTAGCGGTGATGATGCTGACGCGATCGCCGGTTTGCAGCGCATACGATAAAGGGACTATTTTGTCGTTGACCTTAGCACCTTTGCAGCGATGGCCTATTTCACTGTGTACATGATAGGCAAAATCTATAGGGGTTGAGCCTTTTATTAGATCGATGATGTCGCCTTCGGGAGTAAATATATAGACTCTATCGTCAAATAACGAGGTAGTTTGAAATAATTCATCTCGATTGTCTGCTTGCAAATAATCGCTCTGCCAAGCGATCAACTGCCTTAACCAGGCGATCTTATCTTCATAGTCATTTTTAGGGGTAGCGCCTTCTTTGTATTTCCAATGCGCGGCAACGCCCAGCTCGGATATTTCATGCATACCAAAGGTGCGAATCTGTACCTCTATATTTTTATCTTCTGGCCCCACCACAGCGGTGTGTAGCGATTGATAGCCATTTTCCTTAGGTCTAGCGATATAATCGTCAAATTCTTCGCTGATGGGGGTCCAATGTTCATGCACTAGACTTAATACTTTATAACAATCGTGCACATCAGGTACTAATACACGCACGGCAAAGGAATCGTAAATTTTTTCTAAACCTACCTTCTTGCGTATCATTTTTCGATAGATGCTGTATAAGTGTTTTGCACGCCCCGCTATTTCATAACGCTCTAGGTTCAAATTTTTCAACAACGTCTGAAACCTTTCTTGAAAAGCAGCAATATATTCTTCACGCTCTATGCGTTTTTGATCTAATGCTTTGGCTAGAGATTTATATTCGGCTTCTTGTAGATATCTAAATACAGAATCTTCCATTTCCCATTTTAAATGGCCTAAGCCTAAGCGGTTTGTTAAGGGTGCATAAATCTCTTTGACCTCGGTGGCGATGCGTTTGCGGAAATTTGCATCCAAATGGCTGGCTGCGCGTAGATGGCACATTTTTTCGCTGATCTTTAAAATAACCACACGCACGTCTCTGGCCATAGCCAGCAGCATCTTTCGTAAGTTATGTATTCTGGAAGGTAGATTTTCTTCGGTATTGCTTTGTGCATGTAATAACACGGAAATATCATCCATGCGCAAAGCGCCTGCCAACAGATTGGCCACATCGGCGCCGATCTGTTGGGTGATGTCTTCGAGAGTAAAATCGGTATAAACAATGAGGTGATAGGTCAACGCGGCAATCAACGTCGTTTCGTCTGCGGATAGTTCGGCTAACAGGGCTGCCATTTGTAATCCTAGATCCAAGCAGGTTATCTGCAAGGATAGAGTGGGTACGGTTGCGCCTAGGGTTACCACTAAGTCGATCACATGACGCAAGCGGTCTAAATGTTCTTTAGGGTAGCTCTGCGCTAGCGTATCTAACCACAGTTGGACGTCTAAAGAACCATCGTCATTATGATAGGCTAGTTTTTTTAGTTTAACCATGAATAGATGCTTACCTCCCAGTCAATAAAGCCATGCTTTCTACATGGCCGGTTTGTGGGAACATGTCTAAAATCCCTATTTTTTCTAATGTATAGCCTAATTGGTGTATTAATACACCAAGATCTCGTGCCAATGTGGCTGGATTACAGGAAACATACACGATTGTTTTGGCTTGCCACGCTTTAAAATGTCGTTCAATCACTTCCAAGGCGCCACTGCGGGGTGGGTCGATGAGGATCTTGTCGAAAGTACAGTTTAACAATTGTAAATGAGAGATGCTTTGCGTTAAATCTGCCGCTAGGAAGCGTGCATTGTCTCTATGGTTATGAACCGCATTGTCTGTTGCACGTGCCACCATACTGGCTTCGCCTTCTATGCCGATAATTTCTTTGCAATGACGGGCTAAAGGAATGGTAAAATTACCGATGCCACAAAACAGGTCTAAGATTCGATCCTCTTTATTGGGCACTAACCAAGACAAGGCTTGTGCTACCATTAATTCGTTAACCGCAGGATTGATTTGCGTAAATTCTGTAGGCGAAAAATAAAGCGTAGAGTCTTCATTGGGCAAATGATAATGCAGTAAGAAGGGGCTATTTTTAGGCCATAGCTTTATCAATGGTAGGTTTTCATCTGTTGTGGTACTAGACAAAAAAGCAGCCACAATAACACGCGTTTCTTTATCCTGTTTAGACGGTTGTAAATAAATCGAAAATCCTTCATTTTGTGCAAACACAATGATTTTTTCTATATCGTTTACAGGCAAGGGTTGCACGTGACGTATAATAAGCGCCGTTTCATCGCTGCTGATAGCCACTTCAATTTGTGGAATGGCGCTGCGTACACTGAGCTCTGATATCAATTGGGATAATAAGGGTAGTTTATTACCTACGACTCCAGGCAGTATAGGGCAGCGATCTATATCAGCGACGTAACGGCCATTGTGTTCATGAAAGCCTATCAATACCTTATTTTTCTTGATCACATCTTTAACCGATAAACGTGCTTTATAACGATAATGGTAATTTGTTGCGTGTAGTGCTGGTTCTAATTGCGTAATGTCAATCTGCGCAAAATGCTTAAATTGTTCTTTTAAGGTGTTTTCTTTTAACTTTAATTGTGCCTCAGAGCTTAAATGCTGCAAGCTGCAGCCAGCACAAATGGCTGTATGCGGGCACATAGACTCAACTCTATCTGGACTAATATTTTTCAATATTGCTACCGCATAACCTTCGTCAAAATTTTTGTGTCGTCTAGTATAACGAAACGAAACGGTTTCATTGGGTAGGGCATTTTGTATAAACACCGTTTTACCATTTAAATCAGCGACGCCTCGTCCTTCATGGCTTAAATGACGAATGGTGGCGGTTTCTAAAGCTAGGTTATGTTTATTCATGGTATGTGCCAATGCTCAATAAATTCGTTAAAATGAGGTTTGTTTTCCTGCTTTAAATAATGTAGCAATTCATCGCAAGCTTGCTGATAGGCTTCTGCAGTGATATGGCCGCGTACTTGTTCAAAGCGCAAATAGACTAAATAGGTGTTTAATACATCGGTTTCACAATAATTGCGTATGGCGCCCAATTGTCCTTGTTGATAAGCCGACCAGACTTGATCGCCCGCCATGCCCATTTTGCCGGGATAACCCAATAAAGTGGCGATGCGATCCAAGGGCGCATACGCCTTGTTTTGATAAGCCGCTAATACGTCCATGAGATCCAAATGTCGTTGGTGAAAACGGCTCAAATAATTATTCCAGCGAAATTGGCTGTCGTTATCGCCCATTTCCCAATAGCGGGGTGCGGCAACGCCGTGTAATAAGGCGCGATAGTGCAATACGGGGAGATCAAAGCCGCTGCCATTCCAACTGACCAAGGTAGGTGAAAAACGTTCAATACCATCAAAAAAACGCGTGATTAACTCTTTTTCAGAGGCATCTTCTTGCCCTAAAGACCATGCCTTAACACCTTCCCGTGTTTTTAATACAGCAGAAATGACGACGATCTTTTGCAAATAATGAGCCACAAAATCGCGACCATTTTGTTCCCGGGCACCCGCAAACAAAGCATTGGCGGCATCGCTATCGCTCCATTCCGGGCTATCGTGTAAGCGACGCGAGGCATCACAATCCGGGATAGTCTCAATATCGAAAACAAAAATGTTCATATTTTGTTCTTTTTCTAAAAAAATTGACGGCAGGGCTGCATTCTAGCAAAATAGACCCTAACTTAGCTATGACCTGGGGTGAATATGCACAACTTTCTAGATTTTGAACGACCTATTGCCGAATTAGAAGCGAAAATTGAAGAATTGGCGCGTATGGGCGACGATGTGTCGGTCAATATAAGCGGTGAACTGCGGCGTTTGCAGGCCAAGAGTCGTGAACTTACTATGCAGATCTTTGCCGACTTAACGCCATGGCAAGTCACTCAATTGGCGCGCCACCCCTTAAGACCGCATACTCTAGATTATATCAACCGTATTTTTACCGGTTTTGATGAATTGCATGGCGACAGACATTATGTAGACGATAAAGCTATAGTAGGCGGTTTGGCTTATTTAGAGGATCGTCCGGTGATGATTATTGGTCATGAGAAAGGGCGCAAAACCAAAGAAAAAGTAGAGCGTAATTTTGGTATGCCGCAGCCAGAAGGCTATCGTAAGGCTTTGCGTTTGATGCACTTGGCGGAAGATTTTAATGTACCGATATTGACCTTCATTGATACGGCTGGCGCTTATCCCGGGATTGCCGCCGAAGAACACAATCAAAGCGAAGCCATCGCGCGTAATTTGTATGAATTGGCGGGTTTAAAAACGCCGGTGATCTGCACAGTCATAGGAGAAGGAGGTTCCGGTGGCGCTTTGGCCTTAGGCGTAGGCGATTGTGTGATGATGCTGCAATACAGTATTTATTCAGTGATCTCTCCCGAGGGCTGCGCCTCTATTTTATGGAAGAGTGCCGAAAAAGCCTCTGAGGCAGCTGGCGCACTCAAACTCAATGCCGAGAGTTTGTTAAAGCAACAACTCATCGACAAAGTATTGCCAGAACCTTTGGGTGGAGCGCATAGGCAGATCGATGAAATGGCGCAGCATTTAAAAACAGAGCTTATTTTACAATTAGATCGCGTTTCTAAAAAATCGATGGATCAGTTGTTATCGGAACGCTACGAACGCTTAATGTCGTATGGTCAACGTGTTATTCAATAACGAGGCTTTTTTAGCACCTTTAAAAGATAAGGTCATTCATCGTTGGTGCGTGGCCTTGAGCGGTGGTGTGGATTCAGTCGCTTTATTACATTTTTTGCGCCATACACTGAAAACCTCTTTACCCGTTATTGCGGTACACGTCAATCACCATTTGCAGCCACAAGCAAATGCCTGGCAAGATTTTTGTGTCGATCTGTGTCGTCGTTGGGATGTAATTTTATACGTTGCTGACGTGCAATTACCCAAAGATGGTAGCCTAGAAGCCAATGCCAGACGCTTGCGTTATGAAGCTATTTTTTCTCGTTTAACGGCAGGCGATGTGTTGTTGACGGCGCATCATGAAGACGATCAAGCCGAAACGGTGTTATTACAATTATTGCGTGGCGCCGGCCCCAAGGGTTTGGCAGCCATGCCGCAGCAAGTTGAAACTAAGCCGGGAATAATACATTATCGGCCATTGTTAACGATAACGCGTGCGGATATAGAAGCGTATGCTGAATCGCATCAATTAGAACATATCAACGATTTAAGCAATGAGGATATTACTTATGATCGTAATTATTTGCGCCAGCTAGTCATACCTGTGCTGCGCCAACGTTGGCCCAGTTATGCTAGAACCTTAGCGCGCAGCGCTAATCTATCGGCGCAGTTGATACAGTGGGCAGAACCCTTGTGGCAAGATGCTTTAATGCAATGCAGATGTGAACAGAAGAACTGCTTAGATCAAACCAAGCTAGCCGCTTTGTCATCCTACGAATGCAGTGCAGTATTGCGTTTATGGTTAGCAGATCAGGGTTTGGCATTGCCTACAGAAGCCCAGATGCAGCAACTGTTACATTTGGTGTATCAACAAGGGCGCGATCATCATACTCAAGTGAAGTGGCACAAGGTAGTGTTAAGCACCTATCAAAATCGGTTGTATGTATTGTTGGCGAAAGACATTGTGCCACGTAGCGGTGAATTTCCTTGGCCACATGATAAAAGTATATTGCGTATAGACAATATGGTGTTGCGTCGCGAAACCGTATTAGGGCTAGGTTTGGCGGCAGCCCATGTAGGGGATTGCGTGGTGCGTTTCCGTAACTACGGCGAGCGATTTCATGCCGAAGGCAGGGTAGGTTCGCATCCATTGAAAAAACTATTTCAGGAATGGGGGGTGCCGCCTTGGCAACGGGCGCGTATCCCACTCATTTATGCGCAGGACGAACTTGTTGCTGTAGTGGGTTATGATTATCATTCGCTCAAATTGGCGTCAAAAAATGAAATGGGGCTAGTTTTTTATGACGAAAATATTGACAGCCCAATAAATACGTTATAATATTCTCCCATAATATCGCCTAACTTGAGAGTAATAAGTTTTGACTTCGCCAAAACTTAGAATCAATCTAAAATGACGCCCTCCCTGTAATCCAAATTTTACAGTGTCTATCCATCATTTAATCTCGTATTATAGCATATTTGGAT